>JANMUW010000387.1:0-8566 GCA_031392105.1 Acidobacteriota bacterium
AGCCGAAGGAAACCCTGCTTCTAAATTCTCCGTTCAACGAACAAACCCCGCAGTTGTCGCCCGACGGAAAGTGGCTTGCGTACGTTGCCGACGACACGGGTAATTATGAGATCTACGTCCAATCTTTTTCTTCCGACGCCAAACTTGGTTCCGACCGGCAGCGGATCTCTTCGACCGGCGGAACTTTGCCCGTGTGGAGGAGAGACGGAACTGAATTGTTTTTCGTTGGTAGTGACGGTCAAATGATGACGACGTCCGTTAAGACAGGTGGAAGCGAATTCGAATTCACTTCTCCGAAGGCTTTATTCAAAACGCGTATGCTCGGCTTGTTCGGTGCGACCCACGAATTCGACGCGACCCGAGATGGTCAAAAGTTCGTCATCGGAACCCTGATCGGAGAGCCGACCGCACCGCCCCCGACGGTGATACTGAATTGGACAGCTTCGCTTAAGAAATGAATCGATGAAACGATGCCCTGAATGTAGGCGGGATTATTTCGACGACACGCTGCTCTACTGTCTCGACGACGGGAGTGCGCTGCTTGAGGGTCCGGGCTCAATGGACGAACCGGCGACGGCCTTATTGTCTGGCACTGAGTTGTCTGGCACTGAGTTGAAGGACGGCGTACATACGCATGCGCAGGCAAACACTACGAACGATACCGTGATGTTCCCGACGGGAAAGGGCGACGATGTACCGAAGCCAGGCGGTTTCGATAAACGTCTGCTTGCGGCACCATTACTCGTCTTAGTCATTGTTGGTGCGTATATAAGTTACCGGTATTTGACCACGGGTTCCGATCAGATCAATTCGATCGCCGTCCTGCCCTTTGAGAATCGCAGCGGCAATGTTGATTCAGAATATTTGTCCGACGGGCTGAGCGATTCGCTTATCTACCGCCTGAGCCAACTGCCAAATTTGAAGGTAAGCCCTACAAGTTCTGTTATTCGATACAAAGGCAAACCGACGGATGTGTCGGAGATCGCAAGGGAGCTTGATGTTGACGCGGTGATGTCGGGCAAGCTCGCTCAGCGCGGCGACAACCTGACCATAAGCGTGGAACTAATAGATGCCCGCACGAAGAAATTGATCTGGGCGGAACAGTACGACCGGAAAATGTCCGATCTGCTTTCAACCCAGCGAGAGATCGCAACGACAATTACCGAAAAGCTGCAGTTGAAACTGGCCGGCGATGAATCGCGCGGGATTACCAAGAAATACACGGACAGCAACGAGGCGTACCAGTTTTACCTGAGAGGCCGATACAGTTTTGGTAAGCGGACCAAAGACGAAATGCTGCGTGCCGTCGGGTATTTTCGCCAGGCGATCGATCTCGACCCCAAATTCGCATTGGCATACGCGAGGATAGCGGAGACGTATGGAAGTATGCCGGCCTACCCCTACCTCGCGCCCAAAGAAGCTTTCCCCCAAGCCAAAGCTGCCGCACTCAAGGCGCTCGAGATCGATCCGACTTTGTCCGAGGCTCACACGTTTCTCGCCTATTGTCTGGCGATCTACGATTGGAACTGGGCCGAAGCTGAACGCTCATTTAAGCGTGCGATCGAACTTGACCCGAATAATTCCGCAGCTCATTTCCGTTACGGCCAAATATACCTCATGCCGACCGGCCGCTTTGACGAAGGCATTGTCGAGATCAAGCGCGGACTGGAGTTGGAACCGCTGGATATTAATATGGGCGGAACGCTTTCTTCCGCTTATTTCTTCGCGGGGCAGAATGACATGGCTTTGGAGCAAGCCAGGAAGACGCACGAGATCGAACCCGGGCACCCGATCGGCCGTTGGATCTTGAGCCAGGCCTATCTTGTAAAGGAAATGTACCCGGAGGCGATATCGCACAACGAACAATGGCTGCAGACCGAGCCGACAAATCAGTTTGCTCTGCGGGATGCGGGAATCGCGTATGCGAAGGTCGGGCGGCGAGATAAGGCGGAGGAAATGATCAAACGATTTCGCGAGATCGAGAAAACTCAATACGTACCCACAACTCGAATCGGGTGCATCTATGGCGCGCTTGGTGATATGGATAAAGCTTTCGTCGAACTTGAAAAGGGATTCGAGGCGAGGGATTGGGAACTGTATCGATCTAATGTAGAGCCGTATATGTACCCGCTCCGCGACGATCCGCGATTTGCCGAACTCGTTAAGAAATTGAATCTTCCGGAATAAATTTTATGAAGCGATGCCCGCAATGCGGACGTGAGTATGATACCTCGATGATGTTCTGTCTCGATGACGGAGCAGAGCTGCTGTACGGCCCAGCGACGTCAGAATCGGGGGCGGTGAGGGGTTCGCGCGAGGGCATCCCGAGCGGGCTGCAAGACGCGACCGGCGAACTTTCGAATGAGCCGGCGACCGCTATCCTGTCAGATCCGAGGGCGCCAGCGACCGGGTTTACAAGCGGTGAATCGCCAACGCATACGCAACGCAATACCGGCGAGAAGACCGTGGTTCTGCCGTCCGGTTCGGTGGATTTTGCGCAGGGAAATGGTTTTGACAAGCGACTGCTCTTGGCCCCGATCGTCCTTGCATTCATTGTGCTGGGCGGTTTCGCCGGATACCGCTATTTTCAGTCTTCGGGTCCGAAGCGGATCACCTCCATCGCGGTCCTGCCGTTCGAGAACACTAGTGGGATCGCGGACTCCGAATATCTTTCGGACGGCGTCGCCGAGTCTCTTATCTACCGGCTCTCCCAGATCCCGGACTTGAAGGTCAGCCCGCGGAGCTCCGTTTTTCGATATAAAGGTAGACAGATCGATGCTGAGCAGGTCGGCAGCGAGCTTGGCGTGGACGCGGTCATGTCAGGACGGATGGTGCAGCGCGGCGACAGCCTGTCGATTAGCGTCGACCTGGTAGATGTTCGTGATAGAAAAACGCTCTGGGGCGAGCAGTTCGAGAGGAAGATGTCTGATCTGCTCGCGACGCAGCGAGAGATCGCCGCGACGATCGCGCAAAAGCTTCAGGTACAACTTACGGGCGACGCCGCAACCGGTCTTACCAAGAACTACACCGACAGTAACGAAGCCTACCGAGAATACCTTCAGGGACGCTTCTACTGGAACAGGCGTTCGCCCGATACCATCTCGAAGGCGGTCGAGCATTTGGAGCTTGCCGTTGAGAAAGATCCAAACTTCGCCCTTGCCTACGCCGGTCTCGCGGATGCCCAGATGATCACTCAGTACCTGTCGCGAAAATGGTCGGACGACTATCTCATTGCGAAGGCACAGGAGAACGCCGAGCGTGCGATCCAGTTGGACCCGACGCTCGCGGAACCGCACGCGACACTTGGTCTTATCAAAAGTTTCCACTGGAAATGGGACGAGTCGGAAAGCGAATATAAGCGTGCTATCGAGATCAACCCGAAGTATGCGACAACCTATCATTGGTACTCGCGTCTGCTCCGTACCGAAGGCCGTTACCCGGAAGCTCTCGCACAGATCAAGAAGGGGCAGGAAGCCGATCCCCTCTCGGTGCCCATCGCCGAAAATGTTGTTCAGAATCTGGTTGAAAACGGCGACCTGGACGGTGCTCTGGCCCAATGCAAACGAACGCTAGAGCTAGATCCGAATTTCTGGAGCATTCATTTCCGACAGGCCGCCGTGCATTTTGAGAAAGGCGAAAAAGCTGAAGGGTTCGCGGCGGCGTCAAGATCGATCGAATTGATAGGCCGGGCGCCGATCGCTTTGGGTTTCTGGGGATACGCGTTGGCTGTAGCCGGAAAACGCGACGAGGCCCTCGCGGTCGCGAAAGAGCTGGAACAAAAATATGCGGCCAAAGAAATGGACGGTGTCCGCATCGCCTCGGTCTATATCGGCTTGGGCGATAAGGACAAGGTCTTCGAATGGCTGGAAAAAGACTTCCAGGCCCGACGGCCGACATTGATGGAGATGCGACTTGAAATGGAATTCAGGTCCGTCCGTGACGACCCAAGATACAAGGACCTCCTGAAACGGATGAATCTGCCTGAATAGAATTTTATGAAACGATGCCCTGAATGCAGGCGGGACTACGTTGACGATACGCTGCTCTATTGTCTCGAAGACGGAGTAGCGCTCGTTCAAGGTTCGGTTGGGTCGTCCGATGAGCCCCAGACCGCCGTGTTTGGAGTCCCGCCTTCAGGCGGCTTCGCGGGCGAGATGAAGACTGAGTTATTTGAGAATCGAGAAACATACGATGACTCGCGCAACCCGCAGCGGGATTCGCAACCGGCTCTGCCGCCTGAAGGCGGGACTCGAAACGGGTTCGACAAACGTCTGCTTCTTGTCCCGGTCGCTCTCGCAGTGACCGTTCTTGGCGGGTTCTTTGTCGATCGATATTTCAAACCCTCGGGTTCCGAGCAGATCAGTTCAATCGCGGTGTTGCCGTTTCAGAATCGGAGCGACGATGCGGACACTGATTATCTGTCGGACGGCCTGGCCGAGTCGTTGATCTTTCGGTTGTCGCAGCTGCCCGGCCTAAAGGTGAGTCCGGCGAGTTCGGTGATTCGTTATAAGGGCAAAGAGTTCGACAGCGCAAAGATAGCAGGCGAACTCGGCGTTGATGCGGTGATGACTGGACGGCTTGTAAAGCGCGGCGAAAATTTGAATATCACGGTCGAGCTCGTCGATGTCCGCAACAACAAATCGATATGGGGCGAGCAATACGAACGCAAGATGTCGGAGCTTCTCGCCACGCAGCGAGAGATCGCGACCGAGATTACGCAAAAGCTGAAGTTGAAACTTTCCGGCACGGACGAACAGAAGTTAGCCAAAAAGTACACTGATAATGACGAAGCCTACCAACTTTATCTGAGGGGCCAGTATCACCTTAGCAGGCGATCAAAAGACGACCTTCACAAAGCGGTTGAATATTACGAGCAGGCGATCAAACTCGATCCCAATTTCGCTCTCGCGCACGTCGGCATCAGCTACGCGTACAACACGGGAACCGGAAACAATTTCTTTGCAGTCTCACGCGAAGAAGGTTATTTAAGGGCGAGGGCTGCCGCCGTCGAGGCAGGAAGGATCGACCCGAATCTGGCCGAGGCCCATGCGGCTCTGGGACTGGCATTTCGTGCCGAATGGAAATGGTCCGAAGCTGAGATCGCATTCAAGAAGGCGCTGGAGATCGCTCCAAATAATGCAAACGTACACTACTATTACGGACTATTTCTTCAATCTATGGGCCGGACGGGTGAGTCGATACGCGAGATCAAGACTGCGGTTGAACTGGAGCCCCTGTCATTGATAATGAATGCCAACCTTGCCGGGGCTTACATGTTCGACGGGCAGAATGAAATGGCGTTGGACGTTGCGAAAAAAACTTTCGATCTCGATCCGAACTTTATTTCGGGCCGTTTTTGGCTAGCTTATGCCTATTGTGCGAATAAGAAATACGGTGAGACGATCGAACTCGTCAATGGGGCGGCCAAAGACCAGACTACCCAGCGATTGTTGTCCCGTTTTCTTGGATATGCCTACGCAAAAAGTGGGCGCCGAAGCGACGCGGAATCGATCCTCGCTGCTTTTAAGTCAGATGTCGCGTTTACGGGATTCTCCGAAGCGATAATTTATGCCGCACTTGGCGACAACGATAAGGCATTTGCCGCACTCGAAACAGAATTTATAGGGAAAGGCGATTTCTCTCGCATGAAAGTCGACCCGCTTGTTGCCGACCTCCGCGACGACCCGCGATTTGCGGATCTGGTCAAGCGGATGAACCTTCCGCAATAGTTTGATTATGAAACGATGCCCTGAATGCAGGCGGGACTATGTTGACGATACGCTGCTCTATTGTCTCGAGGATGGAGCCGCGCTCGTTCAAGGTTCGGTTGCGTCGTCTGACGAGCCGCCGACCGCGATCCTGCACGAAACCTCCGGCCAAGGCGAGGCCGCGACTCAGGCTCAAATATATGCGACCGATCAGACTGAGGTTCTTCCGTCAGGCATCAACGCGGTACCAAAGCCCAAATCCTTCGACAAGCGCTTATTGCTCGCACCCGTTGCTCTCGCGGTGATCGTTCTCGGCGGCTTCTACGGCTATCGATATTTCAATGGCGCCGACACCGAACAGGTCAATTCGATAGCTGTCCTTCCGTTCGAGAACCGGAGCGGCAGCGGTGATGCCGATTACCTGTCGGATGGTTTGGCTGATTCGCTCATCTACCGTCTTTCTCAATTACCGAATTTAAAGGTAAGTCCGACGAGTTCTGTCATGCGGTACAAGGGGAAGGAAACGGATGTCGCGCAGATCGCCAAGGAGCTTGCCGTGGATGCGGTGATGTCCGGCCGGCTAGTCCAGCGCGGTGACGATCTTTCGATCAGTGTTCAGTTGATCGATTCCCGCACCGAGAAGATCATATGGGCCGAACAGTACGATCGGAAAATGGCGGAACTGCTCGCGACACAGCGTGAGATAGCGACAACGATAACGCAAAAGCTGCAGCTGAAACTGGGCGGCGCCGATACGAAGGGGATCGTCAAAAAATACACCGACAACAACGAAGCGTATCAAGCGTATTTGAAAGGACGTTATTACTGGAACCGGCGCACGGCGGATAATCTCAAGAAAGCAATCGAGCAATTCAAAGCGGCGACTGAGAGGGACCCGAATTTTGCGTTGGCTTATACCGGTCTCGCGGATTGCTATTCTGTCTTGCCGGAATATGCCGGAACTCCGCAGAGCGAAACGCTCGGGGATGCAAAAAAATTTGCCGAGCATGCGATAGAGCTCGACGAAGGTTTAGCTGAGGCACATGCATCGCTGGGACTTATCAATAATAAATTGTGGCGGTGGATCGAATCCGAACGCGAATTCAAGCGCGCGATCGAACTAAACCCCAACTACCCATCGGCGTATCACTGGTATTCCCATCTTCTTAGAGCTCTGGGGCGGAATGACGAAGCCGCGTTGATGATCCAGCGTGGACATGACCTTGATCCTCTCTCAAGTATCATCAGCGCCAATGTTGCGGAGGTGTATCGGCTTCAAAACAACCATCAAGCCAGCATCGACACGGCTCTCAAGATAATCGAGCTCGACCCGAACTTTTCATACGCCCATAACAATTTAGGATTATCGTACTCGAATCTCGGACGTCATGCTGAAGCCATCGCAAGTCTGGAGAAAGCCACCGAGCTCAGTAACAGGGCTAGCTTTTCACTTATGAGCCTGGGTTACGTCTATGCCGCTGCGGGGAAACGCGCGGAAGCAGCCGCGGTTGCTGCGGAATTGGAAGAGAGATATGCAAGAAAGGAAGCTCCCGGAATATTCATCGCAGGTGTCTATGCGGGATTGGGCGACAACGACAAGGCATTTCACTGGCTGGAAAAGGATTTTCACGAAAAAGCCGACATAGGATTTGTCAGATGGCGGGTCCATTTCGAATCGCTCCGCGACGACCCGCGATACAAGGATCTGTTGAAACGGATGGGTCTGCCGGAGTAGGTAAAACTAATTAGAAGCTTATGTCTATGAATGAAAAAGTTGCGTTGATAACTGGAGCCAGCAGCGGGATCGGAAGGGCGACCGCCACGGCGTTTGCCGCAAAAGGCGCCAGCGTCGTCCTTGCCGCCAGAAGGCAGGACGAACTCGACTCGCTGGTGGCGGAGATCGAAGCGGGTGGCGGGAAAGCGACGGCGATCAAGACGGATGTCTCCAACGCTCAGGACGTCGAGCAAATGGTCGCTCACGCCCTTGCGACATTTGGCCGTCTCGACTACGCGGTGAACAATGCCGGGATCGAGGGACGAATCGCAAACATCGTCGATCTGCCCGAGGATGATTGGGACAAGGTCCTCGATATAAATCTGAAGGGTAATTATCTGTGTCTGCGATACGAAGCACGTGCAATGATCGACGGCGGACGCGGCGGAGCGATCGTCAACGTCGGATCGGTAAACTCGTTCCTTGGTTTTGGGGGAGGAGCCGCGTATGTCGCGTCCAAACATGGACAGGTCGGCCTGACGACAAGCGCGTCCGCGGAACTTGCGCCAAACGGGATAAGGGTCAACATCGTCTGTCCGGGCTTTGTCGATACGCCGATGCATCAGCGGATCCGCGGGATCATCGGTGACGAGGTCTTTGACCATGGCATGGTTCCGCAGGTACACGTCCGACGTGTAGGAAAGCCCGAAGAGATCGCGTCGGCGATCCTGTACCTTTGTTCCGACGAAGCAAGTTATATAACCGGCACGACACTTACGCCCGACGGCGGATTCACATTAACGGTATGAGACCTGAGAAAAATATTTATACAGGCCCATTGCTGGTAACTCGCATTGCTTGGGTTTTACTTTTCCTTTCGTTCTCGGCTATCGCCCAGGAAAGCGTTCCGATCGAGAAGGAACCGATGCACCGGCTCAAATTCGAGAATGAGTTTGTTCGTCTCTTTGATGTTCTTGTTCCGGTGGGCGAGACGACGAAGTATCACGTACATCTCTATGATGGGATCAGCGTGCGAGTGAGCGACGCGCAGATAATCGATGAGGAAATTAGCGGTGAGAAGAAACCATTCGATATTAAGTATGGGATGGCTACCTTCGGAGCTCGACCCTCACCGATTACGCAC
>JANMUW010000192.1:0-3383 GCA_031392105.1 Acidobacteriota bacterium
GGACTGCCGACGTTCCGGTTGTCACAGAGACCGCACGAACTGAAGCCAATAACCTTCTTCCGACACCGGCGCTTCCGGAGCCGCCCTCGCAGACACTACCGGGCTCGCAGGTCGATCCTCGGACCGATATAGTTCCGGATCGTGCGTCGAGCGCCTCGGAAAGACGAGATCGCGTCCGGTTGATAAGTAATCCTGAGCGTGCTAGCCCTGCACGAGGCGGTTCGTTTGACATCGCACTCGGTTCGGCGAACACGAAACTGCCGAGGGGATTTGGATCGGCGGAATCGCAAAACCTGAATGCAAATACGAACGCCGGGACTGCCGACGTTCCTCTCCGGGGAATCTTTGGAATTCTTGGTATCACTGCCGAGTTTACGGGAGGGCGATGGCAGGTTCGGTCAGTGACGGAGAATGGCGTCGCGTCCCGTGCCAAGGTCATGGCGGGAGATGTTATCGAATCGATCGATGGTCAGCCGTTGAAAGAAGATTCACGAATAAATGGCAGTGCAAAGACGTTCACTGTTCGGCGTGACGGTAAGCAACTAAATTTGAGTCTCTCAAACTAGGGTTTTGCCTGCCCGCCATCGGAATTGACCGTGGCATCTTTGACCTCGGTCGTGAACTTCCGGTAGTCGTACGAACGAATCACCTGATTCAGATCGATACCCTTTACTAATAAAACTCGGACCGACAAATTGATATCCGCAGTCGACGGCAGCCAGATCTCGTCGTTAACGCGCTCCTGTTCGAGTGTGAACGAGGCTCCTTTCTTGAGCTTCGCCAGAACGCCGCCGCCGATCTTGTAGCTGTCGAAGAGAAAAGCTTCGAGGCGTGCGACCTGTTTGTCGTTCTCGTCGATCCACATCGCACCGGCAGTTTTCCCAAAAAACTTCAACATGCTTCTCGCATTTTTGTAATCGAAGGTCGGGTTCGGCTCAAAGTCGAAGACGATCACATCCCGTCCGCGAAAGCGCTCACGCCGCGGATTCGAAAGTGTCGATGCACGCAGCACTTCGGCGATCGAGATGCGGCGATCTTCTTCCGCAGGCGGACCACCGGCTTCCTGTTTCGCGATCTTCTTCTCGATTTCTTCAACTCGCTTTGCGACCTTTTTGTCCTCGCCTTCCTGATCATCCTTGGACAATGGCTTTCCGTCCTTCTCGATCAGCCGCATGATCCGAAAGCCTTTATAAAACGTAGACTGCATGATCGAAGAAGCTTTTTCTCGTAAGACGCCACTCTTGTCCAACTCGCGCGTGATGTATTTCTGAGTGTAGGAATACGAATCAAGAATCGCCTCGACCTTATCCTCGTTAGCCTGAAGCTCTTTCAAGAGCGACGGAATGTCTGGAAGCGGTGAGCCGGAAATGTTAGGAAAATCGAACTCGGTTCTTGCGATTCGCTGATTCGATCTAATTTCGTCGAAGGTTGCCTCATAGGCCGTTCCGTCTATCTCGAGTCGGACTTTATGCGCGTGGAGAATGCGATCTACAGCTCGGTAGTCCGAATATTCAAACCCGCGCGTCACATCCCCCGCGGAAAATTCTTCGCGCACCAGAAGATTGGTTGCGGCATCAAGGAACAGCTTTATCGTCGACCCTTTTGTCGTGACGAGCGAGATGACGTTCGCCGGCTTTCCTGCTATTTCGACCTTACCGCCTGAAACAAATTTCGACTTCTCTTTCTTCGCGTCCAGCCAGAACGAATTGCGGAATGCCGCTTCAGCCTGAAAGTCGACGCTCGCTTCGCCAGTCAAAGTGCGCAAGCCTGACCGCGAATCCCGGGTCCATCCCGACTTTCCGTTGTAACCTGATTCGATCTCGAAACCGTTGATGTCGAAGCTCAGGTTATAGAGATTTGGCCGCGTGGTCTGCATTTCGATCTTGCCTCCGGCACCATCGGAAACGCGCCTGATCGTACCTTTCCTGTACGACGACGAAACAGCCTGCAAAGCCTTTCCGCCGCCCATCGCCTTTTCCGCCTGCTTCAGGATCTTTGAAGGCGTCTGCGCCCCGGTGCTAACTACGGCGAGCGCGATCAAGATAACCGACAGTTTAAATCTCATAATTCCGATCCGAGTCGCGCGTCGAGGAGGGGAGCAGGAACAATCCAAGCAAATAAAGCCCGCCGGCGAAGAACTGAATGTAGCCGGTGCCGGCCGAAAAACTCGGAAGATCGAGTAACCACGTCATCGCTTCCTGTCCGGGGTTCTCCGTAATCCTCTCAAACCATGTTCGACCTGCCGGAGCAGCCAGATTGGCGAGCACCAGATACTTCACGACGAATGCCAAGCCGAACAATGCGCCGAGGCTTCGTAATAATCTCTTAGTGTCGAAATCGGCGAAGAGGTTGTTCCAAAGCGTCCAGAAGAAACAAAATGCGACGATCCAGAATGGCGTGCCCTGCTCCGGCAGGAGTGAGTTAAAGAGTTGGGTCGTCCCGGCGAACAAACTCGCGAGAATCGCTCCGTTCGTCACGTTCTTGAGCAGCGGGAAGTCTTCGGAGAACCAGCCTTCGATCTGAATCAACCCGGAGCGAAAGAACAATGCGAGCATGATCGCGGCGAAGATCAGGCACAGAAGCGGCGGCTTTACGAAGATGAAAGACGAATCGAGACCGCTGAAGCGCAATCCGCCGAGCAACGCCACCGTAATGAATATCCACGGGAGTGCGATATACCGAAGAACGGTTTTCTGTCTCGAGCCAGCGGTTTCCGTTCGTCTCGCGATAGCGATCTCCGCCGGCTTGTTTACCGTAACGTCCGCGCGTTCAAGATCGCCGATCAGCTCACCGGTGATAACTGCTTCTTTTTCATCCTGTCTGTCTACCTGGTCCATGTGAATCGGGAAGTGGGTCTACTTTCTTTCACGGATAAGCCGAAGCGGGTTGAAATCATCGGCCGTGACTACCATTCCTTCTTCGAGCTCGTTCCGAAGCTCAGCGGGTGTTCGAAGCTGAAGATTCGCATCGTCCGAACGGAAATTCGGATCCAGCATTGAAACGCGGGCTACAGATTCCAATGCTTGTTTGAAAAGCGCGTCATCGTTTGAGACCCGTCCCCAACCCTGCCGGTAAAAACTATACGCGACATAAAACTGAGTCTTCGGATCTCGTTTTTCCGGGTCGGCTCGATCGAATGAATCACGAGCCGCGATAAAATTATCCCGGCGAAATGCCTGAACGCCCTCGTTGAATTTTGCTTGATCGATCTCGTATGTTCCGGTTATGACCTGGCCCTTGGTCACCGCGTTCTCGACAGTCGATTTCGCCTTTGCCGAGATCTCCTCAAGTGATCGCGGCTCGGCCGCGTAGAGGAAGACGACGAACGTCCCGTAGATCAACGTCAGCATCAGCCCGAGAATCTGGATATACTTTTCTTTCAT
>JANMUW010000398.1:0-6722 GCA_031392105.1 Acidobacteriota bacterium
GCGGGAAGCGCACCGTGAAAAATTCCGATGACGTTACCGACGAGGATCGCGAAAGCTATTGCAACGGGAATTCCGTAACCGAGGGTTGAGAGTGTGAATGCCGCGATGCCCCCGGCAAAACCGAGGACCGAACCGACCGAGAGATCGATGTTGCCCGAGACGATCACCATCAGCATTCCGACGGCGAGTATCCCTGTGACCGACATCTGCGTCATTAAGTTCGACAAATTTCGCGACGTGAGAAAAACGTAATTTGTCGCCCAGTGGAAATAGATCCAGATCAACCCCAGCACGGCGATCATGACGTATGCCCGCAATGACGATCCGGTGATTTTCGTTTTTGTTTGCTCAGTCATCGTTAGAAATGCCTCGTCTGTCGGCTCGCCTTGGCGCTCGAATGCGAGTTTCTTTTCGTGCGATTCGTGTGATTCGTGGTTTCGCTTTCAAAGAATTGAACCACGAAACCCACGAATTATACGAAGAGATCTACCCCGCTCCTATCCACTCGACCAAAAAGTTCAAACCATGACCGCACTCTGGACCGTTCCAGTTGCCGCCGCCATTACACGCTCGGGCGAAGCTTCAGTACGCGCGAATTCACCGCTTACCTTTCCTTCCCGCAAAACTAACACGCGGTCAGAGAGGCCAAGCACTTCCGGAAGCTCGGACGACACGAGTATTATCGCAAGGCCTTCTTTCGCGAGTTTATTGATCTCGGCGTAGATCTCCTGCTTCGCACCGACGTCAATACCTCTGGTCGGTTCATCGAGAAATAGCACCTTCGGGTTCGTCAATAGCCATTTTCCAAGGACGACCTTCTGCTGATTTCCACCGGACAAAGTACCCGTGACGGTGAACGGCGAGTTCGCCTTTATGCGGAGTGAACGCATCGGCCCACTCGCGGCCATCGTTTCCCGTGATCGATGCGTCAGAAACGCGCCTGAGATCTTTTTCAATCCGGCAAGCGTGACATTGTCGAGGATCGTCTGTTCGAGGATCAGGCCGTAACGCTTGCGATCTTCGGTTACGAATCCGACGCCGTGCTCGATCGCGTCCGACGGCGAGTCGATACTTACCCGTTTGCCTTCGACATAAACTTCGCAGCTGCATTCGTTAGGTGCGGCGCCGAATATCGCCATCAGCGTTTCGGTCCGACCGGATCCCATCAATCCCGCGACGCCGAGAACCTCGCCCTTTCTGACACTGAACGAAACGTTGTCGACGAGTTTCCGTCGACTACCATCTACCGAGAAAACAGTTAAGCACTTCACTTCAAAAGCGGTCTCACCAAATTGATGATCCGTTTTCGGGAAAATGTCTCCGACATCGCGACCGACCATCGCGGCGATGACTTTGTCTTTTGTCAGTTCGGCCGCCAGGTGCGTTCCGACTGTTTTCCCATCGCGCAAAACCGTTATGCGATCCGCCATCGCGAAAACTTCATCAAGCTTGTGTGAAATGTATATGATCCCGACGCCGCGAGCCGTCAGCTTTCGCAGGATCCCAAAAAGCGTTTCGACCTCTGATTCAGTAAGCGCCGCTGTCGGCTCGTCGAGCACAAGGATCTTCGCGTTTTGTGAAAGAGCCTTCGCGATCTCAACCAACTGCTGCTGTCCTATGCCGAGGCTACCGACCTCGATGCTCGGATCGATCGCCAGATTCAGGTCTCTTAGCAGCTTAGTCGCCCGATGATAAAGCTCCGACCAATTAACGATGCCAAGGCGGGCCGGTTCGCGCCCGAGAAAAATGTTTTCGGCGACGGTCAGCTCTTTCACCAGCGAGAGTTCCTGGAACACGATCGCGATGCCTGCATGTTCCGAATCGCGCACGCCGGAGAATGTCCGAGCATTACCATCGACCAGTATCTCACCCTCGTACGTACCGTGCGGATAAACGCCTGACAACACTTTCATCAGCGTCGACTTCCCGGCACCGTTCTCACCGACGAGCGCGTGAAACTCGCCTTCGCCGAGCGCAAGGCTGACACCGTCAAGCGCCCGGACGCCGGGAAACTCTTTGACGATGTTCTTCATTTCGAGCAGTGCCATCTCTCTATTTGAAACCGAAGTGTAGCAATCGAACTTCGCCCACGAACGATCTTTCCTGTTCGTGTGTGTTTCGTGTTTTTCGTGGTTATGCTTTGGTGGGAATCCCAACAGTTAGCGGAAGCCAAACCACGCAACACACGAAAGGACACGAAGTGGCCGAAACAACGAAACCAGCAGGAAAGCTTGCAAAGGGCGTATCGGAATTTAGTATAGCGAAACACGCCGCATCGCGCGACGAATCTCGTCATTCTGCATAAACCAGTACCATACCTTTCCGCTTCGGAGATTTTCGATACTAAGGAGCGCGATTCCAAGATCGATACCGATGACATCCGGATTCACCCAGCCGGTCTGCGGATTGAAGGCATCAGCAAAACCGTAGCGGCCGTAGATCTTTTCTCCGTAGAGCCGCTTCATTTCTTTTAACGTGGCGAGCGCGATATCGGGGGTGAACATCAACGACCCGGCGGGAGCATAGGGCACGACGGTTCCATCAGTGTCCACGTGTCGCGGCGGAGCTCCCCATGCGACATAACCTTTCGCACTGTCCGACGCAGTCAGCCCCCAAATGTTGGCCGAGTACTTTGGAAATTCTTTGCTCAGCACGTCGATGAAGTACTGGCGCTGCGCCATTGTCGCCTTCACCGAGTTTTCAAAATAATCGACGTTCGGCGGGAGTCGTTCTCGTCGATTTCGAAAATCCACAAATGCGTGCGAGAACTGGTGGATGAACAATGGTGAGACCGCAGCGAGATATTTGTACTGTCCATATTCCTGCCATGTGCGTTCCCACGCGTACCACGAACGCGCCGGGATCGGATAGGTCGGCGAGCCGATCGCAAGAAGATATAGGAGCATCTGCTCGCTATAGTCGTTCCACCGGTTACGGATGAAACCGCTCTCCGGGCGCCAGCCGTGGGAAAGCAAAAATGGATCACCGTTCAGCATCCACTGAAAATCGACCCGATGATAGATCTTGTCGGCGACGGCCACGATCTCTTTGTCATCTTTGAAGCAATTCTTAACCGTCAGCACCCCGCCCAGCAGCAGCGCGGTATCGATCGATGACAGCTCGCTTCGCCATCGCCGTTCTCCGGTCTGCTGATCGACGAAGTGGTAGAACCAGCCGTTCTTTTGCTCCTGCCGGTTCGCGAAAAAATCGAGCGTGTTCCGCGTCCGCTCCTTCGCCTGCTCAGGCGTGATCCAACCTCGATCGGCGGCGATGCAATATCCGCTCAAGGCAAAACCTGTGGACGCAATGCTCGCGACCTTATGATGGCTCTTACCGGGCGGCGGGGCGGTTCCATCGGTCCGCGTGCGGTCAAGAGTCAACCCGGTCTTCGGATCAGAGTGTTCCCAAAAATATTGGAATTCTTTTTTTTGAAGATCGTCGAGAAAAGCATCATCCGCCGGAATGACAACCGATGTCGGAACCGGTGCCGCCGGCGGCGGATCGACAGGTTCGTTCTGGATAGGCGGCCGGCCGGATTGCGATGTGGTGAGCGACGTTACCACATCGAACGTCGATTGAAGACCGCCGTCGCTGCTCGTTCCAACGTATACGATGAACGATCCGGGTTCGACGACTGGTTTCAGATCGCGATCCAGAAAAGCGAGTTCTTTCGGGCCGAGAGTGAACTCGACTTTCTGCTTCTGGCGAGGCTGCAGTGTGATTCGATTGAATCCCCGCAGTTCTTTTACCGGTCTCGTCACGGTTGCCGCAACATCGTGAATGTAAAGCTGCACTACTTCATCGCCGGAACGCTTGCCGACGTTTTCAATTTCGACCGACGCCTTTAAGGTTCCCGTACGGAGCAGTTGGTCCTTGTCGAGTTGCAGGTTGCTTACGCGAAATTGCGTGTAGCTCAGGCCGTGGCCGAACGGGTAAAGCGGAGTGTTCGGAATATCGAGATACTTCGAAGTGTATTTTTCAGTCGCCTTGAAGGGACGGCCGGTATTTTTTTGATTGTAAAAGATCGGTATCTGCCCGACCGATCGTGGAAATGTTATCGGAAGCTTTCCCCCGGGATTTGCATCTCCGAAAAGTGTATCGACGATGGCGGGCCCCGCCATCGTTCCCGGAAACCATGCTTCGAGGATCGCCGGCGAATTTTCAGCGAGCCAGTTTATTGTCAGCGGCCGGCCATTAATGAGGACGACCGCATACGGTTTTCCAGTTGCGTGGATCGCCTTAACCAAATCGAGTTGGCGCCCGGGAAGATCGATATTGCTTCGCGACGCCGCTTCGCCGCTCATGTCGGAGGATTCTCCGACAACGATGATCGTGAAGTCAGAATCTTTCGCCGCATCAACAGCACTTGCAAATCCCGCGTCGGTTTCGCACTTAGGATCGCACCCGGCTTCGAAGCGGATCTTTTTCCGTGGAAACTTTTGCTTCAGACCTTCGACAACTGTGATCGGGTCTGCCGGTTTTCCATCGCCTGCCCAGTTGCTGTTCATCTCCGCTTTGTTGTCGGCCAGTGAACCAACTACGGCGATCTCGTCGACGGTGTTGTTGATCGGAAGGGTTCCGTTCTCGTTCTTGAGCAGGACAAACGATTTTTCGGCCGCGGTCTTTGCCGCGTCTCGATTCGACTGTTTGAAAACCTCACGCTGTTCGAGTGCTTCGTCAGCGTAAGGCTTTTCGAAGAGTCCGAGTCGGAACTTCACCCGAAGAACGCGACGGACGGCTTCGTCGATCGTCGCAATGGAGACTTTCTTGTTTTTGACGAGCTCCGTTCCGTGCAGATTGTAATAACGGCTGACCATCTCCATGTCGGTCCCGGCATTCAGGGCGTACATCGCTGCGTCGGCTTCGGTCCGAGCGAGGCCGTGGAACATCAACTCCATGACGGCGGTGTAATCACTGACGACAAGACCATCGAATTTCCACTCGTCGCGCAGCACTTTTTTCAGAACGAATGGATTCGCCGTTGCGGGGACGCCGTCGAGATCATTGAACGACGTCATGAACGAGCCGACTCCGGCATCGACCGCGGCTTTGAAAGGCGGGAAATATATCTCGCGAAGAGCACGCTCAGAAATATCGGTCGTGTTGTAATCTCGGCCGCCGAGAGCCGCTCCATAACCGACCCAGTGCTTCGCCGTTGCCATTACGCGATTGTTCGCGCTGTAATCTGTTCCCTGAAATCCGCGGACACGAGCGGCAGCGATCTGCGAACCGAGAAACGTATCTTCGCCCGCACCTTCGATAACGCGGCCCCACCGCGGATCGCGTGCGATGTCGACCATCGGCGCGAAGGTCCAGTGGACACCCGCGGCACGCGATTCCGCCGCAGCGATCGCGGAATTTTTTTCGATCAACGCGAGGTCCCAGCTTGCGGACTCGCCGAGCGGGACGGGAAAGATAGTCCGGTAGCCGTGGATGACATCGAATCCGAAAAGCATCGGGATCTTCAGTCGCGATTCGAGCGCGGCCCGCTGAAGCTCATTCGTGAATTTCACGCCGCGGACATTTAGCGTCGAACCGAGCAAACCCTTGCGGGCCATCTCAAAATGTTCCGGCCGTGCGAACCCGGCGGCGTCGCCATCGAGTTGCTGCAGTTGGCCTAGCTTTTCGGCCAACGTCATCTGGACGATGAGTTGATTGATTCGTCGCTCGACCGAAGGGCCGCGGCGTAACTGCGCGAAGGCAGGCGAAAGGAGAACGACGATGGTGATGACAAGGATCGATACTTTTACTTTTACCCGCATGTTTCTTTCTAGAACCTCTACGTTCGACAGCCCCTAAAAAATGATCTCTGCCAACACCGGGAGATGGTCCGATGCCCAAAGCCCGTTCCATCGATCCGAGAGCGTACCGTGTTCGGAAACCCGCGTATCGGAGCGAACGAAAATATGATCGATCGTGTTTCCCGGCTCGAGCTCCTTGAATGAACTGAATGTTGAGTCACCGCCGAAGTGCCCGGTCGCGCTGGTGTATCTCGTATCGGACATGTGAAGCTTCGAGCTCCCGGCCTTCAACGTCTTATACGCCGCGCTGTCTTCCTTAACATTCAGGTCGCCGGTCAAAACAAATGGAGAAAATCCGGCGATCTCTTCGATCTTTTTCAGTATCAGGGTCGCGCTCTCGGTTCGAGCTTTTTCTCCGCGATGATCGAAGTGAGTATTGAACTGATAAAAAATTTTCTTGGTGACGCGATCTCTGAATTTCGCACACGTCACGATGCGAGGATAGGCGGCGTCCCAACCTTTACTTCCGGGTACATCCGGAGTCTCGGAAAGCCAGAAGGTTTTGGTTTCGAGAAGCTGGAACCGTGAATCGCGATAGATGATCGCCGAATATTCTCCTGCTTCTTTTCCGTCCGTTCGCCCGACGCCGCACCACGAAAATCCGGGAAGGAGGGATTTCAAATCACGAAGCTGCGAAAGTAACGCCTCCTGAACACCGATGAGATCTGCCTTGTGAAATCGAATGACGCCTGCGACTTTATCCTTCCGCGGTGCCCATGCGTTGACGCCGTCCTTTGGCTCGTCGTAACGAATGTTGAAAGTCATGACGCGGACCGGAGTATCCCTCCGCGACTGCGAGTGTGCGAACGAGAAAGACGCGAGAATCAGGAGAGAAGTTATTAATAACTTCCTTTGAGTCTTTGCGTCTTTGCGTGAGAACAATCTTTCACGCAGAGACGCAAAGACACATAGAGGAGCTCT
>JANMUW010000196.1:0-5754 GCA_031392105.1 Acidobacteriota bacterium
TTCGACGCGAAAAAGCTTCAAGGATCCTCTTCGTTTGACACCGCTATCGCGGCGTTGCAGGCAAGGATGCCTGCGCTCCAGTCGGCGCTCCAGTCACGTCTTGAACATATTCCCTTGCCCTAGAATTCCGTTCGGGTCGAAGGCTCGTTTGAGCTCCGCCATTTCGTTCAGATATCTCTCGCCCATCATCACGTTCAGGTATTTCGCCTTCAGTTTTCCGATGCCGTGCTCGGCCGAGACACATCCGCCAAGCATGACGGCTTGAGCGATGCAGCGTCCGTAGATGTGTCGAGCCTTTTCGGCCTCTTCGTTGTTTTTCGGAAGAAGGTTCGCGTGCAGATGACAATCTCCGATGTGTCCAAAGATGACGTAGTCGATACTGCTCGCGTCGAGCGTGTCTTGATAAAATTTCAAAAAGCCCGGAAACATCTCGTCCGGTACGGCCATGTCGGTGCCGACCTTACGCTGCTTGTGTTTCGCGATGAATTCGTTGACCGAGACCGGTAACGCATGACGAAAGTCGCGCATCTTCTCGCGATCCTGTTCGTTGGTCGTGAACCATGAGCGTTCGAGATCGGCGCCGTGTTTTTCGAGAAGCGAATTCCATTGCTGGAGCAGACCGTCTTCGTTGTCAGCGTCGGTTTCCTGCTCGAAGAATATTGCGCCTGCCATTCCGTCTGGCGTTTCCGGGAATCTTTGCGAGATAAATCTTAGAGCCCGGGCGTCGAAGTATTCCAACAGTGTGGCGTCGAGTCCTGCAGACTGGGTCGTCGTCCTGTCAGAACCGCGAGCGGTAGCGACCGGGTTTCCCGTTAACCATGAAGACCCCGGATCGGAAGGGGAAGACCCGGTCGCTACCGCTCGCGGTTCCGACTCGTGGCGCCAGTGATCGAAAGAAATCGCACGAGCGTCGTCAACAAAGGTCAGAATATCTGCCTCGCGCTCAAAGAAAACGATACCGGAAAAAAAACCTTTTGCCTTGGGCAGTATGGTCAGTTCGATCTCGGTGATCACACCGAGCGTTCCTTCGCTGCCGATGAACATATCGATCGCATCGAGGGGCCGTGAATTGTAAAAACCGCTGACATTTTTCCGAACGCTCGGGAGCTCGTAGGTCGGAGGGAGGACATTGATCTCCGAACCGGCGTCAGTCGTAACGACGATCGGTTCGCCATCCGCCGAAACCGCATCGCCGCGCGAGATCTCCAGTTTTTCGCCGTTGGCGAGCACAACCTTCAGCCGGCGAACGAAATTCCGCGTCGCTCCGTATTTGAAGCTCCTCGCACCCGACGCGTTCGTCGCAACGGTTCCGCCGATCTGGCAGCTCCACTCGGTCGGATCCGGTGGATAGAACAATCCTTCGCCGTCGACCGCCTTCTGAAAATCGCCGAGGATCACGCCCGGCTCGACAACTGCGGTCATATTCTCGCGATCGAGCGACTTGATCTTGTTGAGCCTTTCGAGCGAGATCACATATCCGCCGAACGGAACAGCACCGCCAACCGTTCCGGTCCGCGCACCTGAAATCGTTATCGGGATCTTGTTCTGATTCGCCTCGCGTAGGATCTCAGCGATCTCATCAGCCGTTTCGGGAAGGAACAATTTCTCGGCCTGCCCGCCCGGCATGTTGCTCGCGTCAGTTAGATAATTCTGAAGATCCTCAGGCGCAGTTTTGGTTTGCATCGGAGATGAGTATACAAGAGCAGGTGTCTTCTGCTCCACATAGTCGAAACTGTTAGCTTTTTTTAAACGCGGATTGGGCGGATTTGAAAGTTATTCGCCTTTTCTTGTTTCGTGTCTTATTCGTGTAATTCGTGGTTGGGTTTTGGCGGTTGGTATCACGACCCGCGCGAGTAGGCGAAAAACCTAACCACTAATCACACGAAAAAGACACGAAACAGCACTAAAAACGATCCGCCTAATCCGCGTTCAAAAAAACCGTTACCTATACTCAAGCTCCCGTTCCCTCAAGTATTTCAACTTGTCCCTCAGCTCCGCCGCCTGCTCGAATTTCATTTCCTTCGCTGCGTGCCTCATGTCCATTTCGAGCTGTTGAATCGTCTCCTTAAGCTGCTTCGGCGAATACTCCTCGAATTTATCGAGTTCGAGCGGTACCTTGAAATAATCAGCCTCGTACGCGGTCACGAGGAGCGCATCGATTGACTTGATGATCGTCGTCGGGGTAATACCGTGCTCGGCATTGTATTGCTCCTGGATCGCTCTCCTGCGCTGGGTTTCGCCGATCGCATTTTCCATCGACCGCGTGATCTTGTCAGCATACAGAATTGCCTTCCCGCCTGAATTTCTCGCCGCTCGACCCATCGTCTGGATCAGCGAACGTTCGGATCGAAGGAAACCTTCTTTGTCGGCATCGAGGATCGCGACAAGCGAAACTTCCGGCAGGTCGAGACCTTCGCGTAGCAGGTTGATACCAACCAAAACATCGAAAACGCCGCGACGCAGATCCCGAAGTATCTTGATCCGTTCAAGCGTCAGGATCTCGCTGTGAAGATAGTTGACCTTGACGCCGACCTCGGCGAAGTATTCGCTCAGATTCTCCGCCATGCGCTTCGTTAGCGTCGTCACCAAAACACGCTCGTTGCGATCGGCGCGAACGCGGCATTCTTCAAGCAGATCGTCGATCTGACCGCGGACCGGTCGAACCTCGACTATCGGATCCAACAATCCGGTCGGGCGAATGATCTGTTCGATGACTTCACCCTCCGTTCGCTGCAACTCATACGGTCCGGGAGTCGCCGAAACATAGATCGTCTGTCCGACGCGTTCTTCGAATTCTTGAAAGTTCAGCGGGCGGTTGTCCTTCGCACTCGGCAAACGAAACCCGTATTCGACGAGAGTTCCCTTTCGCGACTGGTCGCCCTTGAACATTGCCCCGAGTTGTGGGATCGTTTGGTGCGATTCGTCGATGACCATCAACGCATCCTTCGGAAGATAGTCGAGCAGCGTCGGCGGCGGTGCACCTGGGGGCTTTCCCGTAAGATGACGCGAATAGTTCTCGATGCCGCGGCAGAATCCCATCTCCTTGATCATCTCGAGATCGTACATTGTCCGTTGATGCAGACGTTGCGCCTCGACGATCTTGCCTTCATTCACCAACAGTTCTTCGTGCTGCACCAACTCGTCCCGGATCGTTTTGATCGCGCGTTTGATCGTCGGTTTCGACATCACGTAGTGCGTCTTCGGATAGATCGGTACGCGGTTCTCATGCTTTGTCAGCACCTCACCGAGCAGAGGATCGATAGTATAGATCGCATCGATCTCGTCGCCCCCAGAACTCGATCCGATACGCCTTATCCGTGTAACTTGGATAGAGTTCGACGACATCACCACGGACGCGAAAGACACCGCGATCAAAGTCAATGTTCACCCGCTCGTACTGCAATTCGACAAGTCGCTGGAGAAAATCGTCGCGCTTGATCTTCATCCCTGGCTCAATGAAAATCAGCATTCCGTAGTACGCGTCCGGATCGCCGAGACCGTAAATGCATGACACTGACGCGACGACGATGATATCCCGCCGCTCGAACAGTGCCCGGGTCGCGCTCAGTCGCAGACGATCGATCTCGTCGTTTATGGTCGCTTCTTTTTCGATGTAGAGATCGGACGCGGGAACGTATGCTTCGGGCTGGTAGTAGTCGTAGTAAGAGACGAAATACTCTACGGCGTTCTCTGGAAAGAAAGTCTTGAACTCCTGATAGAGCTGCGCCGCCAGGGTTTTATTGTGAGCGAGGACAAGAGTCGGAAGCTGGGTCTCCTGAATTACGTTTGCGATCGTGAAGGTTTTGCCGCTGCCGGTGATGCCGAGCAGGACTTGATCTTTAACACCATCGTTCAGGCCACGCACAATCTCGGCGATGGCTTCGGGCTGATCCCCTTTCGGAACATTTTCGGATACGAGTTTGAATTGCATGTTTAAAACAATAAGTAGCCCCGGATCAGGTAGACCCGTTTTCCGCTCGGTTAGGAGCGACATGTTTGTAGAATCTGAAACAGACGCGTTTTCCGCTCCGGTAGGAGCGACATGTTTGTAGCCCAGCATCCAAGACAATATTTTCGCTCCAGCGGAGCGAAATCTCCATGCCGCTCTAAAGATTCACACTCCGGATTAGCTACAAACATTTCGCTCCCACCGGAGCGGAAGATGTCATCTGGTTTCAATCGTAACCAAACGCACGGACTAAAAAAAGTTAGGATTCGAAAATAGATTCCGATTCCGCTTCTTTCTCAAACGCGCCTTTTGCCCGTACGACGATTCGTACTACAAAATAAATTCCGATTTCAATGCTTTCTCATCGCGCAAACTTTACGACCGCATCGATTCGTACTACAGTTGTCGAACACTCAGCAGCGTTCTTCTCATATGACTGGAGCATCCACCGTTTCAGAAACTTTTATTCCTGACATCGACCTTATCCATCGCGGAAAAGTGCGCGACGTGTATCAGGTTGACGAAGCTCGATACCTTCTGGTTGCAACGGATCGCATCTCAGCTTTCGATTGCATTCTTCCGACACCCATCGAGCGCAAAGGCGCCGTCCTTACTGCGATCTCCGCCTTCTGGTTCGATAAGCTTCGCGACATCACGCCGAACCATGTCATAACGACAGACACATCGCAGATGTCAGGCGCCATTGCTTCAGCAACCGAGCTCCGCGGCCGTTCGATGCTGGTAAAAAAGACGACGGTATTCCCGGTGGAATGCGTCGTTCGAGGATATCTCGAAGGCTCGGGTTGGAAAGATTATCTGGCGACGGGCAGGATCTCGGGACACGAGCTTCCGGCCGGTCTCAAACAGTGCGAAAAGCTTCCGGAACCGATATTCACCCCCGCGACAAAAGCCGTGACTGGACATGACGAGAACATTACGGAGTCGCAATTTGCCGAGACAGTGGACAAGGAAACAGCTGGCTATCTGCGTTCGACATCGCTTTCACTGTATCGACAAGCCAGCGAATATGCCGCTACTCGTGGAATCATCATTGCCGATACAAAATTTGAATTCGGCGTTGATGCCGATGGTGAGATCCTCCTGATCGATGAGGTGCTTACGCCTGACTCATCACGATTCTGGCCGGCTGACGCGTATGAGCCCGGCCATGCCCAGCCCTCGTTTGACAAGCAGTTTGTTCGCGAATACCTCGAGACTCTCGACTGGAACAAACAACCTCCTGCTCCGCCGCTGCCGGATGAGGTCGCAGCAGCAACAACCACGCGTTACCTTGAAGCTTTTCGACTTTTGACTGGAAAGGAGCTGCCCTAAGACTATGGGCGCGAACTGATATGAGAAAGCGGATGGAAACACTTATTGGGGAGATGCTCGATGGGCGTATCCTTCTGGACGAAGCGATCTCTGAATTCGAAAAGATCTACATTCAAAAAGCGCTCGAGCGAAACTCCGACCACCTTTGCAACACTGCTACCGCGCTGGGCATTCACCGCAACACGCTTTCGAAGCGTGTCGCGGGATATAACGGAAAGCCTAAGATCGCGGCAAAGCGGCCGGCAAGATCGAAGAAAGCGAAGATAAAATTGTCGGTGAAAAAAAAGCGCAAGTGACTGGAGCGCGACTGGAGCGCAGCCATCCTGCCTGCAACGCCGCAAAGCGGCGTCAAACGATTATGGTTCGGCAGGATTGGTTTTTTTCGAGCTTCGCCGACTGAAGCGACGTCAAACGATTCAAGTCGACATGCCGGCGCTTTTTCGCGTCGAAGCGACGCTCATGCAGGCAAGGAT
>JANMUW010000252.1:0-9015 GCA_031392105.1 Acidobacteriota bacterium
TACCACTTTTTAACAGTTTCTCTCGTAAGCCAGATATCCAGTGATGTGCCGGTTGTGCCACTCGTATGATCGTGGAACATCCGTGAGATCCGTCGATCTTCTGCGACAAAAGAGCGAGGATCGTCCCGCAGTTGTTTTTTGTTCAGTACCGGCCAGTTTTCCAGCGAAGAAGTTCCCGGTGCCGGTTGATTCGGCCACAGCTTTTTGTAGTGAGGTACTTGACGGAGGGCTCGGTCTAAAACAACTTGTAGCTGGTTTGATTGCCAGGTTGACCACTGATCTGCGTCCCACTTATCTCGTTCGATCGCCTCATCAACAAATCGCTCCGTGTCGTTTCCGTACCTCCACCAATTAAGGTAATAACCTCGAGCGCTGGCGGCGATCGATCTCGATCTCGCCGGCAGTCGATTGTAAATTCCCAGGGCAACGCTCATCGGATAAATTTCTAAGCCAGTTGTTCGATCTCAGCGGACTTTGTCTTTTGCCGAGCGGCATCAAAGACACTTGACCAAAGCGGACCTACCGAATCCCACGAAGATCTCAAAGCCGCGTCCCGTCCATTCCGTGTAAGCGACTCGACTAGATCCGGCATATTGATCAAGCTTTCGACTTTCGAAGCCATGTCTTCGGCATCGCCGCTCTTCACAAGGAGCCCGTTTACTCCGTCACTGACAAGGTGGGGAATTCCGCCGACATCAGTAGAAACTACGGGGAGACCGTAGGCCCATGCTTCAATTACAGAGACAGGTGAGTTGTCTATCGTGTTCGTGTTTATATAAATATTGGCTCCGGCAAACTCTTTTGCCTTACCCTCCGCAGTTAAAAAGCCGGGAAAACTTATCGAATCCGCCAAGCCTTTTGCAATTGCATATTGTCTCGTTGCGTCTGCAAGTCCCTTGTCCGAACCTGCCATGACCATCGTCGCCTGCGGAAGCTTCTGCTTCAGAAGCGAAAACATATCCACTGCCATCAGCGGGTTGTAAATCGGATGAAAACTTCTCATCCAGAGTAGTCTGGGGTCCCCGGTCCGCTTTGGCATCGCGGCGGGAAATTCACTTACTACGTTGGGGACAATTGTTATGGAATGTCCTCTCTTTGCTATCGCTTCAGCAAGAAAACTCGACGGAGCAACTACTGCCCGCGCTCGCGCAAGCACTCGATCCACCCATCGCGGATGTTCCAACGCAAACTCCGGTAAGTTCCCTCCGTGGAGAACCAGGACTGACGGGATGCCAAGCAACTTACCGATCCAACTCCCTAGATCAGCCAGGATGAAGCTCAGGCCGCTGTAAACTTCAATAAACAAAATATCGATGCGGTTCCGATTTCGGATGATCGAAAAAACAACATCAATCAGGCGACCGATCCGGCCGGTCTTGCGCGATACACAGTTAACCGCATAGCCTTCCGATCGGAAATACTCTGCGAGGAGTTGTGCCTGAGTCGTGCTGTGATTCCCGCCGCTTTGACTGGGCATCTGACTGACGAGCAAAAGTTGTGGCAGCCGTTCACTCCGCACGTTGAAACTCCTTCGCCTTCTGCGGGAAACGCCTCCGATTGGAATTCCTCAGCCGAATCCGCTGCTCGTTCACGATGGTGATAAATGTCAATCCCCACATGAACGATGGCGCCCCCAGGCGCATGCCGGCATTCACCATGAATAGAGATGCCCAGACCACTACACCCACGACGAAGGCCTGCCCAAGCATCGTTCGCTGCCTCTTAGTGTTGGTGATTGCGATCATGATGAGCATGACAAGTGCGAAAGCTCCAAAGAGACCGTGCTCCGCAAGCATTCGGGTAAACTCGGTATGACTCATCGCCTTCCGATCGATATACTGTTGACGCAACCCATACGCATTTCCGACACCCGCCCCGAAAACTGGATTCTCAAGAAAAATGTCTAAGTCCGCCTCGACAATTTCTGTCCGATTCGTTCCCTTCGTGTCTTCGAAGCGTTCACTAAGGGATCCGGCCGTCACGTCATCCATGAAAGGAAAGATCAATACCAGGAAAATCAGCGACGCCACTACTAACGGCGTGAGACGTTTAATAGCCGTTCGAGGTTCGCGAAATAGGACGATCGAAGCGGCGATCGTCGCCCCGATGGCGGCATAGATCCCGCCTCTCGAGAAGGTCATCACGCTCTGAGCCGCCATGAACAGCGCGACGACACCCAAGACGAGTTTCTCCCTGAACGAGTTGTGAAAAATGATCAGGAGTAACAAGGCTGCAAAGGCACCCGCGCCTAACATTGACGAAACCTGGTTCGGGCCGAACCCGCCGCTCGTGGCAAAATTCGACTCGCCGGTGAATTGGATATCCTCTGTCGAGACCGTATG
Organism: Acidobacteriota bacterium; assembly: GCA_031392105.1. GTDB lineage: Bacteria > Acidobacteriota > Blastocatellia > Pyrinomonadales > Pyrinomonadaceae > OLB17. The sequence continues at coordinate 2,343 of JANMUW010000252.1, forward strand.
GAAAAGTGTTGCAAACGCCACACTCACGAGGGGCAGCGCGATCGCGACCAGCAGGCGCCAGATGGCCGCTTTCGTAACCACCACATTCGCAAAGAAAACACAGCTCACCGCAAGAAAGAGCGGCCCGGACATCGTCGAACTAAGAACGCTCCGCGCGGTCTCGGGACTTTGAATTCGATCGCTCAGCGTCACCACGCAAGCGGGTATTAGTGCCACTATATATAAGATCGGAAACAGCGGAAGCTGGCGAAACTGTCGCCTTAGCAAAGCGAGAGCGAAGATCACGATCGGGCCATATTTTCCCTCTTCCCAAAATATAGAGACGCCGGCCATTCGCCAAAGAACTTCGGCCCCGATAATATACGCCACGGTGATCGCTACATACTCGAGCTTGACCTCTTTTTGAATCGCGCAGTAAAACGCAAGGCCGAATATCACGACTTGGTGGGCGATACCCAAGAGCCCCTGGCTGTAAATTAGAATTCCAAGGGGTACATGGATGAGCGCAAGGATCAATATTAATCGATACTCTTTCGCCCTCCCCTCTGTCCGGTGAAGGGTCTCGGGCAATCGTCTTAATCTTGTTGCCTCAATCATCTTTACTTCCCAACAACTTGGTATAGATCGAAACCAACTTGTCTCCCAGCTTTGCCGGAGAACATGTTTCGACAGTATAGGCCTGGGCATTAGTTCCCATGCGTCTACGCTTTGTCTCATCGACAATGAGAGACTTCGACGCTGTCACGAATCCCTCAAGATCACCAGGCTCTACGAGAACACCCCGATCTTCACCTATAAGGTCCGGCACTCCTCCGACCGCCGGTCCAATAACCGGTATCCCATGAGCCATAGCTTCCAAGACAACATTCGGAGTTCCCTCATACTCGGACGTTACTACGAGAATGTCAGTATCCCTATAAAGCGTCGACGGGTCCGAGAGCTCGCCCATTAACTCTATCCGGGCTCCGGCTCGTGATTCCGCCTGAGCCATCTTCGAAACCTTTTCTTTCAGCGGCCCATTTCCAGCGATTCGAAAATCAAGTTGGTATTGCGGTAATTCTCGAGAAAGTCTGGAAGCAAGTGCAACAAACAAATCGGGGCGCTTTTCTTTCGAGAGCCGACCGACGAATGAAATCCGCGAAGTACCATGCACTTCCGAATTAGAAGGCACGGATGCTCCGGATCTTTCGACTACGTTCGGTACGTAGTCGATCCGGTCGTGGTCGATACCGAACGAAATGGCACGCGAGACAGCAATCTTCGAATTCGCTATCAGGTGATGAGGCAGTCGGAGCTGGCCTTTACTGTAGATCCCGTTGATCGCAACCTCGCTTATCAGATCACTTCTGATTGCTCCGATGCCGACAGCTTTGTTTATTCGAGCGGCGAGTCCGGCATAGATGTTCGTATAAAAATGAGAACTTTGGAGTACGTCGGCTGACCACGCCGAGGCGGCTCGAGCTATCTTGATCACTCTCTGAATTCGGTTCTCTGATTTTCCGACCCACTCGACATCAACTCCCAAACTCTTCACGTCGACTTCAAACGCTTCACCTCGTGTAAGAGAAAGAAGCCTGACGTCGATATTCCGGCGAACCAAAGACTCAAGCATGAACACCAACTGGCGTTCCGCACCACCACGGCCTAATGTACCGGCGAGAAAACAAACTTTCATAGCGGACGGACGAGACCCTTATTTCCAATTTCGCGCAACGCATGTTCGTCTCCCCAGGAACGTTGCAAGAACGTCTCGATTCGGTCCCGCCAATTTTCCAAAGTAAAATCACGAGCCGTTTCTTTCGCGTACCTCGACATCACAGCGTACTTTTCACGATCTAATAAAATACCGATGACTGCATCGGCCAGCTCTTTAGGATCCCGAGATTCCAGTAGGACGCCGCCGCCGCTTGCCAGTAGATGAGGAATAACTGATACCCGCGTGCTGACGACGGGCAGCCCGGCCGCAAGCGCTTCGATCACGACCTTTGGAAAACCTTCCGAAGCGGAAGTCGGGAAGCAGAACATGTCCGACGACCGTAAAAGGTCAACGACCTCTTTCTGGCTGAGCTTGCCGCAAAAAGTAACGCTCTCCAAAACCCCGAAGTCTTTCGCAATCGATTTTAGCTGATCAAGATAGGAACCATCGCCCGCAACAATCAACTCGGCATCCGGCAACACATCCAGGATTTGCGGAAGGGCTCGGATCACAATGTCTGTACCTTTGAGTTTTTCTTGACGACAAGCAACAACAATTCTCGGCTTTTCAAAATCCGTAATTCTCTCCCGGACCGAACTGACTTGAGCCTCAGTCAATGACGTGGAATAGATCCACTCGATATTTGGATTTCGATCAGAAGGTGACGTTGATCCGCCACCGGTCGCGAGCATTGCATTTCTTTTTCCGGCCAGCATCTCCATTCCGAACTTCCAGCATCGCTCTGCGACCGTTCGAGGCTTTAGCCAGTTTCCGCAGTGACGTACAAACAGTCGCTTTCTCAAGATGAGTGCGAACAGAAGTCCGATGGTTCCGACATCACCCGGTATCGGAGCGTGAACGGCATCAGCGTTCTTAACTGACCTCCAGATAAGGCGGCCATTTTCAAACAGCCACCAAAAAAAAGATAACTTTCGTCGCATGCCCCGGCCGGAGGGTACTGAAAGCGGAACTACCGTAATGTTGTTTCCGGACAATGGCGTTACGCCCGAAGTCTTCGACTCAGGTTCGCACGGCACCACCAGTGTCGTTCCGGTGAATATCTCCGAAAGGTACTGCATCTGAAATGGAAATCCACCATCCGTGGAAAACCCGCTCGTTGCATCCGGCGAAGGCCAGCAAACTTTGTGCGAAACGACGACGAGTTTCATTTAATTGATCAAAAAATACAACGGGATCACGGACGAGTCAGCAGAGTCAGCCGGTGTGTTCTCGCAAACGGTATGGCACTGAGGACGCTGGCGAGCGCCCAGCTTTTCTTTGCAACAAACCTTGCGACCGGAGGAGCAAGTGTTAGAGACCGACTTTCTAACTTGTAATCGGGAAACAGCTCAGTGATCTGTCTTTGGCTGACGGGCCTGAGGTCCTTGTTCCGCGGATTCTGAACCGCGATGTCATACAAAAGGATCGCTCCATTTGCAGATAACACGCGGTCGATCTCGCGACCTATCATTTTCCAGACTGACGTGTCGGTGATAGAAGAAAGCACAGTCGATACGATGACGAGATCAAAATACCCGTCCGCCCAAGGCATTGTTGACGCGTCTCCGATGACGAGGTTCGCCAAGGGCAGCCGGTCGCGGGCGATCGACGCTCGTGCTTCGTCGAGCTCGATTCCAAAAAGCGATTTTTCCCCGACGCCCCAGGTTATTAGATCGCCCAGCCAACCGAGCCTGCCGTAGCCAACCTCCAAACATCTCGTGCCGGCCGAGGGAAACCTTGCCTGCCGGACCAAAAGCTCAGAGGCGACTCGCCTCCTTTCAAAAAGCATCAGCATTTCGCCGGGTTGCCACGGCGCGTATTTGTCCGGATCCAACTCCGCCGATCGCTTGCGGTACACCTCCTTCAACCGGGACCTTTCCGCAAGCAGGATATTTTCTTGTTCTTCTACCACAGTAAAGTGAGGACAAACTTACCGATCGGCCGCCGAATTCCATGGCCGAATCCCATCGACTCGCACCGTCAGAATTGCCAGCATCCCTTCTGCTCTCCCGAGCAAGTCGAGCAAGTCATCCCATCTTCGTCTACGGAGGGCCGATGCTGCGATTCGAAACAGCTCGAAAAATTGAAAGCGCCAGAAGCGATACTTTTGTGCAAAAGAAAGTGGACCGACAATGTCACGAAAGACAAAGTAGTAGTTCACCACACACTTATAGCCGAGCTTCTTTCGACTGATCCGTCCATTAGGAGAATGCAATTCTTCGCAATGCGCGTCGCCGCATTGAAGTAGCTGCCATGTACGACGCGCCTGCAGAGAGAAGTGTGCGTCTTCCAGCACACCGTAGTCTTTGAAAAAGGAATTAAAGCGTAAGCCGGAATCAAATACCTCTCGTTTCCAAACTGCACACGCAGTGGTCATAAAATCGACTTCCCGAGTTCCGCAGAACGGGGATTGCATATTGTTGTTTATTGGATAACCGGACTTGAAATCGTAGCGACCGGGCTCATATACCGAGAAAAGACCAAGCCGCTTATACCATCGCCATCGTTGCGAGCTTTCCGGATCGAAAGTTCGGTTTGTACGATAGCCGACTACGCCGCCCACTTTCTTTTCCTTATCCGAATTGAAAACGCTGACCATCGTTTTGAGAAACCCTTTCTCAAGTCTTACGTCATCGTCGATCAAGGCGATCAGCTGACCTTGGGCCGCACCGATGCCCGCATTCCGTTGCACGGCGGTGCCCCCTTGGTGTCGAATGTAGATCACATTGAACGGCATTGAAGCCTGGATTCTCGAAACCACTTCTTCGGTCGCCATCTCCTCGCTCGGCGCGCCGTCTACCAGGATCACTTCAAATGGACGGTGCTGCTGCGCCGATAAATTGTGGAGTAGCTCCTCGACCTCTTTGGGACGGCGGAGCGTCGGCGTAACGACAGTGATACTAATCTCAGTCATACGACCGTCAGGCATAAGATTTTGAATTCGCAAGTTTTAAAAGTGTGTCAGCGACGCGTGTGCTTGAACACCCGTCAAGTGAGTCTCCGAACATTTGGGCGATCAATTTTTTGCGCTCGATTGTCCGCGAGGTCGGATCCAGCAAGCTCGCCAGGATCATTTCCCGCATTTCTTCCTGACTGCTCGCGACCAAAATTGCGCCACTCTCAACTACCGGCTTGTAATGATCAAACTCGTAATATCGGGCGTACGAAACCTCGCTTTCGGGAACCGAAGGCGGGTTATAACCGACATTGATAACAGGTTTATCGAACATACACAGTTCAAGAGAGATCGTCGATGCAACATTGATCCCAAGAGCACAATGTCGCAGCGTGTTCACGAGAGCTTTCGAATCTTCGTACTTAGGTGTCAGCCATTCCGGCTCCCATTCGACGCGAGGGAACAGTATGTCCGTTCGTCGTTTCTTCAGATCCTCGAACCGGCCGGTCTGGTCCTTTGGATAAACTCTCACTAAGAGCTGTGGCCTTACCGAAATCTCGGCTGCGTTGAGAATGTCGGCTATCTGCTCGACGATCTCAGGTTCGCCCGGCATATGGTTGGCCATGCCTGTCGAGTAGAAAACGATCGGTCGCGCCGGATCCGCGCCGATCGATTCACAAAACTCTTCTCTGCTCACATGGAACTCGTCCCGGAAATGGAAATCGAATTGAGGAGTTCCAGTTACGAAAACATTCTCCGGGGGGATCCAATCGTACAGATCGAGGAGTTGCTCCTTAAGCGTCTCGTTCCACACAAGAAAATAATCGTAAGGGAGGATCACACGGCCCTGGGATGTCAGATTGTCCCAACTAAAAACGAATGTCGCAGTCGGAATTCCGAGCCACTGAGCGGATTGGACCGCCTGGATAGCGTTTCGGCTGTGGATGTGCGATCCGTTGAAGACGAGTCCGGGTTTCAACGACTCGTATAATTTCACGTACGCTTCTTTAGAACTCAACATCTTGCTTGTCGAGCGCTCGGCCTTGGTCAACATATCGAGTCCGGGCTTATTCGCCATCGCGATACCGACTGCTTTCTTTCCTAATCGCTTAGCTTTTTCAGCGACGGTGATGGCTTCCCTGTCTCGCGTTTGCCAACGAGCTTGAGCGGCTCGGGACCAGATCCATCGTCCATGTGCTATATCGAGCATTTCTCGCTGAATTCTTACGAGCCACGGTTCAGGAAACTCCGTTAGTGGAAATACCTCGGCTCCGAGTTTGTCGAGGAAGCCGTCGCAAGATCGAGGAGTCTTGACCGAAAGTAGTGAAAGCGACGTACTACGCGCGATCCTTTCAAATGTGCCTGTGAAACCGAAGTTCCGAAGAACTTCGCCTCTAGGAATTATCGCTACTATGCCGCCGGATTTTTGCATCAGTTTTGTCGCAATGGATCAGGTTACGACCTCAGCGTTAGCCATCACATGTTCTCTGAGATCATCAGGTGTGGTCTTGAAAGCAAATAGTCGACCGAAGATCTCGACCGAAGCGAGCTTGGCAACAAAGTACGGATCCTGCGTGGCGATCAAGTAATCGATATCGTTGGGTCGCAGGCCCAAAGAATCCGCGACCCAGCCGTTAGAAAAGAATCCACTTCGCACCTTCAGGAACTTATGTCCGAACATTGGAAATCCGTTTTTTTGTTTGTTGACCAAACTCGGTGGAAGGTACTTTTCGGCCAGCTTTCTGACAACCCATTTATCCGTAAGAAACGGGTGTTTGTAATTATGAAACCGTGAGGAGAGTCCGATCTTGTACTTAACCGGCAAGCTGATCGCAAACTTGACGATCGCTTCATCGAGAAAGGGAAATCTTGCCTCTATCGAAGCCATCATGCCCATTCGATCGTTTCTATGTAGCAGCGTTACGAGATGCTCGCTCAACATCTTGATCGAAAGATATTGTTCTTCCCTTTCGCGCTTGCTGAGTCCGCTAAACGTCTGATCGGCCCGTTCTTTTAGTTGGGGAATCTCGAATCCCTGCACCAGGTCGTACGCAAATGATCTCAGTTGACTACGTTCCGGG
>JANMUW010000261.1:0-2658 GCA_031392105.1 Acidobacteriota bacterium
TCAAGCTGAAACCTCTGGCTTAAGCCAGAGGCAATTCATAATAGAGAAGGCTGCCTTTTCAGACAGCCCCGAGGATAATCAATATAAATCGTTTGCTAGTTATTAGGTCTGCTGTTATCGGTGTCGTCGTCAAGGGCTGCATCGATTTCCCTCTCAAACTTCAAACGCAGCTTTTCAACCATCACGTCCGCGCGCAGCAGGCTCGCCTCAAGCGAGATTTTCGTCTTCTGAATCTCGGTCAGGAGGTTCTGGAGATTAGTGCGCTCCGACTCAAGGCTCTTTTTCCGCGAATCGCGGATCTCCTCCGGTCTCAAGGTACCAACCATCGCCGCGTTGCGTTCGATCATTTCGGGACGAAGATCGTACGCAAGCGAATCGATCCTTGTCTTGACCGCGTTTTCCTTCTCCATCATCTCGAAAACCTGCTTTCGGAGGCTCTCCGACCGCTGCTCTGCTCTCGTAAGAATATCGAGGTTCAAAAGCAAACGCTTCTGCTTCTCGTCCGGATCGACCGCCTTCACATTACGGCTCGCTTCTAAATTCTTGATCCGGTTTCCAAGCTCTTCCAAAGTTACTACGCTCGCAGTGTCGGCGCCCGGCTTTAGCTCATTCGGATCAGGCGGAATAGCTTGTGAGTTCTCGTCCGGAAACTCATCGGCCCGGCTGATGATCAACGGTTCCGATGTCACCGGAGTCGCCGTCGGAGCCGGGATCGGTGTCGACGTTCTTCGGCGTCCCGTCGATTGACCATTCAGATCAGCCGCTCCGACAACGAACAACAAAATGCCAACCATCGGAATCAGGAAATGAATTCGACGAATCGAAAGATCTCTCATAAACTACTTCCCTTTTTTCACCGCGCTCTTATCGGGAATAAAGTCACCGGTAAAAAGCTCTACCGCATTCTTTGCGAGTCCGACTAGCGGTATGGCGTCGATACCCGAGTTGATCACGCCCTTTACCCAACCTTTTTTCTTGATATCATGCCCGACGAGACCGACGACGATAACAGTACCGCCGAACGGCAACATCTTCGCGGCTCGCTTCGCAACCTGCCATCCGCCCGCATGAACCAATTTCCGTCCGATTCCCTTCTTTTTCTCTGTCATCAGCGTCTAAGCTTAATACTTGCTTTCCTGTGATGACAACAGCATACTTTTGTTTGCACGATTTCAACCTCATAAAAGTTCCCCAATCTGCCGAGCATGTCTCTGAAAGTCGTTAACCTGTCTAAGCGATACAGCGATAAGTGGGTTTTGCGCGATGTGTCGTTCGAAGCCTCCGCTGGCGAAGTATTTGGAATATTCGGGCCCACGGGCTCAGGTAAATCAACACTGCTGAACACCATTCAAGGCCTTACGCCGGCGAACGGCGGTTCGATATACTTCGGCGATAGAGACGTCTCTAAATCAGACAGAGTGGTTCGTGATTTTTCTACAGTCGAAACCGGCCGCCGGTCGATCTGGCAACGCCTCGCAAAGAATAAAAACACCACTTCGAGAGGAGAACGCGAATCAACGAATGTTCTCCAGGCAATTGAGTCGGCAAGAACCGTCTTGCTCCTCGACGATCCGTTTTGCGCCATCGGGGCAAAGCAGCGCGACGACCTCGCAGGGAAATTACGAGACGTCGCCAAACGGCGCGGATTGTCGGTTGTATTTGCGTCGAGCAATTTTGAACACGTCCTGGTGGCATGCGATCGAACGGCGGTGATGGTGAACGGTGAGATAAAGCAGATCGGCATTCCGCAGGACATCTACGAAAAACCCGACGCGCGTGTCGTTGCGGATGTCACCGGACGCAACAATCTCTTTGCTGCTCGACGTCTGACCTCAAGCAAAGCCGAGATCCCGGAATTTCATACCATCGACGGCGGCCACAGGCTTTTCGCTCAGCGTATCGAACGCGGGGCTCTGGGAGCTTTGAATCAAAACGTAACCCTTGCGATCCGACCCGAACAAATATCTATCTCGTTCGGCGCGTCGTTCCCGGAGGACAACCTGCTGAAAGCAAAAGTCACCGGGATCCAGTTTCTCGGTCCGACGACATTGGTCGAGCTTGACGCCGACGGATTGAAATTGCGCACACTTGTTCTTCGCGTCGTCGGACTTAATGTCGGAGACGAATGTATGCTCGGCTTGCCGCCGGACAGGATCCAGATCTTTAGGGATTGAAAGTCCCGGAGGGACGAATGAGAATATCCCAGCTATTCATGGCTGGTTAACCTTCGAGAATTTTGCCAAAGTCCCGCAGGGACTTAAAATTAATAAAATGCCACCCCGTGATGAATCGCGGGGCTATTATAGGCAGTCCGTTTTACGGACGCAGGTAGAGGCCGCCTGCAACGACGGCCCCTGTGTCTTGTTCTCCTCGCCCATTATCTCACTAAAACATTTGGCACCGGCGTGTCCGTCGATAATCCGAAGTTCTTTATCAAGAACCCGGCCGTCGAACGGTCGACATACCAGGTCGCGGTCGACGGCCTGAATACAGCCCGGTCGGACTTACCATCACCGTCGTAATCGCCTGGGACCGGAGCGTCGCCACTTGAACCGAACGGCACCGAGTAAAACGAAGAGTCCTCGCTTCTGAGGACGAACCATTCCCCCGTCGAAGGCCGCCAGAACGCAATGTCCGCCTTTCGGTCTCCGGTGTAAT
>JANMUW010000289.1:0-2534 GCA_031392105.1 Acidobacteriota bacterium
AACCGGCACCGGCGCGCACGGATTCTTTCGAACTCCCGACCCCCACGCCGGGAGGGCGCCAATATCCTCTTGCCATACTTTGGTATTTACGACCTACTGCCCTACAGTTCCATATTCGTGTTGCCCGGCGTTTTGATATACGCGTACGCCATTTCAAACTTCAAGCTTCTTTCACTACAGACCGCTCTCGACCAGTTCCGGTTGTTCCCGATCACCTACAAGATCGCCCTCAGCATCGCCTCCGTCGCGATCGCGAGTTTTGTCATTTTTCAGCTTCCCATCGTGTGGTGGGCGTTTCAAGACGGAGTGACCACCGAAGGCTGGCGCCGATACCTCGTCTTTAGCGTCGTTTCGGCCTTGGTCCCGAACCTTTTGCTTGTGCTCCTGGTCGTGAGAACGATCACGCGGCCGCTGCAGCGACTCACCGTCGCCGCGGTCCAGGTTACAAAGGGCGACTACGGAACGGAAGTCGATCTGCGAAAAAGTAACGACGAGATCGGACTGCTCGCAGATTCGTTCAACGAGATGAGCCGAAAAATGGCATCGGACATAGAGGACCTGCGCCGGATGAACGACCAGCTTATGCGGGCGGACAAACTCGCCGCGATGGGAACGCTTGCCGCCGGCGTTGCGCACGAGGTCAATAATCCTCTGGCTTCGATATCGTCGCTCATACAGATGATCCGATCAGAGAATAGCTCGATCGAGTTGAGCGAAAAGCTTGAGATCATTCAGACGCAGATCCAAAGGATAAGCCGTGTCACCAAGGATCTCACTGATTTCGCACGCGCCCGTCCGGCCGCCAAATCACCGGTCAACATTAATTATGTTATCGACACTGCTCTGCGTTTAGCGGAGTTTGATGCGACGTTCCAGAAACTTACTATCACCAAAGATCTCGCCGGCGATCTGCCAGATATACTCGCCGACTCCGATCAACTCCAACAGGTGGTCCTGAACATTTTCCTAAACGCCCGCGATGCGATGCCGGATGGCGGAGAGCTGAATGTCTCGACGCAGGGCCGCGACCAGGAAGTTGCGATCGAGATTAGCGACACAGGAACAGGGATCGAGAACGACACCGCCAACCAGGTCTTCGATCCTTTCTATACGACAAAGGCCGCAGGAAAAGGAACGGGCCTCGGTCTCGCCGTCTGCTACGGCATCGTCACCGCACACGGCGGGAGCCTCGAACTTCGGCGAAATGACACAGGCGGCGCGACGTTCGTTGTGACGTTGCCCGTCGCTTGACAGTCCCTAAGATTCGTTGCAATTTATCACTACACTCCGCGTTACCAAATCTTTCATGTGAGGGTCCTTTTTGATGAAACAACTTTACCTGTGCGCGGCAACGATGCTGCTTGCGGTTTGTCCGCTTCTGGGTCAAACGAAGCCGACTGCGTACATTAATGCTCGTATAATCCCGATCTCCGGACCGCAGATCGAGCAAGGGATCTTGCTCATTCAGGATGGAAAGATCAAGGCCGTTGGCGACGCCCGGGCAGTTCGTTTGTCCGCCGATGTCGAGCAGATCGACCTCGCCGGCAAAACGATCATGCCGGGCCTAGTCGACTCGCATAGTCATGTCGGCGGTGGCTCAGGTGGCGACGCCTCCAGCCCGATTCAACCGGACGTTCGTATCCTCGACGGGATCAACGCTCGGGCGACGAGCCTTCAGCGCGCCCAGTCAGGCGGCATAACGACCGTGAACGTGATGCCAGGTTCCGGCCATCTCGATAGCGGCCAGACACTCTACCTGAAGCTACGCGATAACGCGGTGAAGATCGACGACCTGTTAATATTCGGTGCCGACGGCAAATATGCCGGCGGGATAAAGTTTGCGAACGGAACAAATTCGATCCGACCGGGTGGAGGAAGCTTTCCAGGAACGCGTGCAAAATCTGCTGCGCTTGTTCGCGAGCAATTCATCAAGGCACAGGAATATCGCGACAAGATCAAAAAGGCCAGCACCGATGCCACAAAGCTTCCTGCCCGTGATCTCGCTATGGAAGCTCTCGTCGAGGTGCTTGACGGCAAGCGCGTTGTTCATTTCCACACGCACAGGCATGACGACATCCTGACGGCGCTGCGATTGCAAAAAGAGTTCGGCTTCCGAATCGTGCTGCAACATGTTTCCGAAGCCTGGAAAGTGGCTGATGAAATTGCGAAGGCAAAGGCACCCGCCTCGATAATCCTCATTGACTCTCCCGGAGGCAAGCTTGAAACAGTTGACGTGAGCTTTGTGAATGGCGCGGCCCTCGAAAAAGCCGGCGCCTTGGTCGGCTTTCACACCGACGACAGCATTACGGACTCGCGATGGTTTTTGCGATCCGCGGGCCTGGCGGTCCGCGCCGGGATGTCGCGGGAAAAAGCCCTCTACGGAATGACTATGGCGAATGCGATCATGCTCGATGCCGACGGCGGCGCCAACAATCGACCGGCTATCGAGGAGGACGGGCCATGGAGTTCCCGCGGACCTACAACGCGGCAGTAGATTTGATCGAGCGCAATCTCGCCGCGGGCCGGGGCGGCAA
>JANMUW010000305.1:0-11576 GCA_031392105.1 Acidobacteriota bacterium
CCTGGTCAGCAAGGATGAATTACTAAGTGAGGTGTGGGCCGGCACAATTGTCGAAGAGAATAATCTTGATAAGAATATTTCCCTGCTTCGGCAGGTACTGGGCGAACGCTCGGGCCAAGGGAAATTTATAGAAACTGTCCGAGGTCATGGCTACCGTTTTGTCGCCGACGTAGTTCCGGCCGAGCCTGCTCTAAAGGTCGGGACTGAGATCGTTCCGGAGATTGCGGATACGAACCTTAATACTTCCGCATCCGGGCAATCGGGAGCAAAAGTCGGTCCGAGAGCAAAAACAGCTCTTGGTTTCGGTTTGTTGATCGCGGTCGCCGCCGCAGTCGCGGTTATCATTTGGCGGCAAACGTCCTTACCCGCTGTCGGCCGTTCAATGCCGTCGATAGCGGTGCTTCCTTTCAAGCCTCTCGTTACAAAGGACCGCAACGAGGCCCTGGAGCTCGGCATGACCGAAACTCTAATCTCAAAACTCAGCCGAAGCGAAAATGTCAGGGTCCGACCTTTTAGTTCGGTGCGTCGTTACATAGATCTGGATCAGGATTCAGTCGCGGCGGGTGGTGAATTGAATGTCGAATCCGTTCTCGATGGGACTATCCAAACCTCTGGCGAACGCGTCCGTGTTTCGGCAAAGTTGATCCGAGTCGGGGACGGCAAACAACTATGGGCGGGACAGTTCGACGAAAAATTCACCGATATTTTTGCCGTTCAGGATTCGATATCCGAACGAGTCGCGACCGCTCTTCAGATCCGGCTCGGCGATAACCCGAAGAAACGCTACACGGAGAACGTCGAGGCGTACCAGCTTTATATGAAGGGAAGATTTCACGTGCTAAAGACTGTGAAATCAGAGACCGAGACAGCCGCAGCATACTTTCAGCAGGCCATCGACGCCGATCCGAACTACGCTCTCGCGTACGTCGGTCTGGCCGACGCTTTCCGGGGGCTCGCGGTGGGCGGTGAAATGCCCGCGACCGAGATCTTTCCAAAGGCAAAGGCGGCCGCGAAACGAGCCCTGGAGCTCGATGATACTTTAGCGGAGGCTCACGCAGTGCTCGGTATTATCGTATTTTGGTATGACTGGGACTGGAACGCCGCCGAGGCCGAGTTTCGTCGAGCTCTCGAGCTCGATCCTGAAAGCGCCGATGCGCTGCAGTTCTACTCTCACCTCCTCAGCAGCCGCGGCCGCCACGCCGAGGCTCTCGAGAAAATAAAGCTTGCCCGGGAACTGGACCCCGTAAACCTACGAATAAATACGATCGAAGGTATGTTGCTTCTATATGCCGGCCAAACAGATGAATCGCTGTCCAGGCTACAGAAAACGCTCGAGCTAGATCCGAATTTCAGGCTTGCGAATATGCTGCTGGCCCGCGCTTTCACGGAAAAGGGAATGTACGACGAAGCAATTGTCGCGACCCGACGCTCGCGTAATATTTCCGCCGAAAGCTCCGAGCCGGTGGCCTATGGCACTTATGCATTGGCCCGTTCAGGCAGACTTCTCGAAGCTCGGGTTGGCCTCAACGAATTGCTTCAGAAGGCCAAGACCCGTTGGGTTCCGCCGTACCACATAGCACTTGCGTACAATGCCCTTGGCGAAAACGCGAACGCCCTCGATTATCTCGAAAAGGCATACGCAGAGAAGGACGTCCGCATGGTCTTCCTCGAGGTCGAACCACAATGGTCCAATCTCCACGATGAACCACGCTTTCTTAAATTGGCGGAGATGATGAACTCTGGCCCGGATAATTTGTTGGTAGCGCATAGGGGAGTTGAACCCCTCTTTCGAGGTTGAGAACCTCGCGTCCTAACCGATAGACGAATGCGCCATAGTTGGCCGGCGAATAGTTTACCGCCGAACGTTCGATTTCAGCAACTTCACTCCGCAATTACCCAATTACCGCATTACAAAATTACATAATTACCAGGCCGGAAAACTAACGGACTAGTCCAACGCCTTTCCTGCATGTAATTTCATAATTCCTTAATTATTAATTTTGTAATGCGCTCAGAACGAGAACGTGTATGAGACGCCGGGTTCTTTGAGGCGGATCATAAGGAACGTCAGCGAATGAGTATCGTTGAATGAATAGGTCAGACCGGGGTGCAGCTTGTGTCCGTCAAACTGTATGAGCGATGCGAAATTTCTTGGCAGGCGGATGCTTAGACCACCTATCGGACGGAACTCGTCGTCGTATGTTCCGTACACGACGCCGGCGTACGGAGCTATGGGTAGGCCGGTCCATCCCTCGAGGTCCTTACTCGCCGTGACGTAGAACGACGTACCGCTCGGGGTGCCGATGCGATCCGAGCTGATGCCGACTATGATCGCAGGACGATTAGCCGTCTCCGTCACTGGTATCAACGTCAGCAGTGGGTGGACCTCGCCGACAAGTGGATTATATTCGAGACCGAAGTGCACCCGCGGGTGCCATCGATATATGAATGTCGTGCGCACCGCGGCCCGGTCGACTTGCCCGTGCAGCAATCGAAAACCGATCGTGAACTTCTTAGGGTTATCGGCCGTCCCACGGACAGCCTGGCCTTCGCCCGGTCAGACAGGTCAGGCAGGAACTAGTGAAGAATTTGTCGTCTTCTTCTTTTCCGCCTTTGCTACTTTTTCGGCTTCCTTCACGCTGGACAACACTAAGGCATCGAGGAATTCTCGAAGCTCTGCCGGCTTGATAATTCCTATCTCACGTCGGACGATCTTGCCCGTTCGATCGATGATCACGGTCGCCGGCAGCACGCTTCCGACACCGAAGCGCTCCATGTCATCGGTTGTCGCACCGACCCAAACCGGAAAATTGAGCTTGAATTCTTTTATGAATTTCAAGACCTTCGCCGAATCGGCAGCCGAGTCCCCAGCCGCCCCTATCACCTGGACGCCGAATGCGGCATAGTCGTTTTGGATCGACGACAGATCCGGCATTTCTTTTTTACACGGCTCGCACCAAGTCGCCCAGAAGTTCAGGACCACGACGCGGCCGCGATAATTTTCCAGTGATTGTTGAGCACCGGTGAGATCTTTTAACGCGAGGACGGCGTCGTCGGAAACCGGCTTTGGTTTCGGAATCGGTGCATCGAGGACCTTGAGCGCGTTTACTTTTAGAAATCGTTTATCCTTTTCGGTTCGCACCTCGCCTTCGACCTCAACCGACTTCGGTACTAGATCCAGAAAATCCTTGCTTGGTGTTTTATACGTGCCGGGTTCGAGCGAGTATAGAGTGAACCCCTTTTCATCTTCGACGGCGAGTGCTTGAGGAATTCCCTGCTCCGAACAATCGAGCGCGCATTTGATGTCGGCCGCATTTCCGTACGGGGTCTTTTTCCGATCGGGCGCTTCGAACCAGCAGACCGAGCAAACGATTTGTCCGCGCAGTTTTACCTTTCTGGGCTCCTGCGAGAGCATGTCAGGGGCCAAAAGAATCAGAGCGAAATAAATGAAGGCTACAACCCTGAAGATTCTTGGAACGGTTTTCATAAAGTTAAACTATGCTACCTAGCCGACCGGTATTTTCAAAAACTGGGCGAGGCGGGTGATCCTCTTTCTTCACTTTCGAGAACTTCGCAGAATCTAAACTAAGAGAGAACCACCCCGTCAGCCGAAACGGCTGCCACCCCTCCTTCGTAAGGAGGGGAGTTTTAAACATTAAACCTGAAGTTCACAATATCGCCTTCCTTCATCACGTATTCTTTTCCTTCGAGCCGGACGAGGCCCTTTTCCTTCGCGGCATTCATCGAGCCGGAGTTCATCAAGTCGTCGTACGAAACTATTTCCGCGCGGATGAACCCTCTTTCGATGTCGGTATGTATCTCTCCGGCTGCCTGCGGTGCCTTGGTCCCGATCGGAATCGTCCACGCGCGAACTTCCTTCTCGCCTGCCGTAAGAAACGACATTAAGCCGAGCATGTGATACGCAGCCTTGATCAACTGATCGACGCCGGACGAGGTAACGCCATGACCTTCGAGATATTCCGCGCGTTCCGATTCGTCGAGCGCGACGAGATCCGCTTCGAGTTTCGCGCAGATCACGACGACATCGGCATTCTCCGACGCTGCGTGTTTCTTCACTGCGAGAACGTGCGGATTCGCATCCGGATCGGCGAGCGAACCTTCGTCGACATTCGCGGCGTATATCGTCGGCTTCGTCGAAATGAAAAACCAACTTCGCACGATCGCACGCTCATCTTCGGTCAGATCGGCGGCACGCGCCGGACGTCCCTCTTCGAGGATCGGCTGGATCTTATCGAGGATCTCGAGCTCCTTCTTCGCTTCCTTGTCGCCCGATGACTTTGCTGCCCGCGCAGCTTTGTCTCGACGCTTCTCGCACGAAGCGAGATCCGCAAGGGCCAGCTCGATCTGGATCGTTTCGATATCGCGAACCGGATTGACGGATCCTTCGACGTGGATAATGTTCTCGTCCTCAAAACATCGGACGACCTGAATCACTGCATGCGTTTCGCGGATGTTCGCAAGGAACTGATTGCCGAGGCCCTCACCCTTTGATGCTCCTCGCACGAGTCCGGCAATATCGACGAACTCGACGGTGGCCGGCACGACCTTTTGGGCCTTGTTCATCTTCTCCAGGATCGGCAACCGATCGTCCGGCACTGGGACAACGCCGACGTTCGGCTCGATGGTCGCGAAAGGATAATTGGCCGCGAGCGCGGCCTCTTGCGCCGTCAGCGCGTTGAAGAGCGTAGATTTTCCAACATTGGGGAGTCCGACAATTCCAGCTTGTAGCATACGAGTCTGTTACACAGTCTCAGCTGCGGAGCCGAGACGAAACTAGAATTGTAGCGTGTCGTTTCGACTTTGGCGAAGCGAACGGCATATCAAGGTGCGGGGTAAGTTCGGAATTTTCCGAGTTCGTGTTCCTGATCTGTTTCGATTCGTTACTGTGAGTTAGCGTTGACCTCAGTCTAGGGGACTGTAATCAAGAACCCACACGAAACAACACGGAACTTATCGTTCGACGCGAATCTCTAAAGTCTACTGTGGCAAATATGAGTTTGGTACCGGCTTATCACCACCGACACCGAACTGCTGTGCAAAAAATCCGCCTTGACTCTGAAGCAGATACCAAACGCCGTTTGACGGGCGAAAAACAGATGGATCGTCTTTCCCGTCACCATCAAAATCACCCGGGACGGGAAGATCGCCGGCGAGTCCGAATTGAAATTGGCTGAAGCCGCTCGTGGATTGCAGCAGGTACCAGGTTCCGTCACGAAGGACCGCGAAGTCGGTCTTGCCGTCGCCGTCATAATCGCCTTGCGACGGACGGTCGGTCGAGATCCCAAAAGCGACAGCGGTGAAACCGTCATCCGAACTCCTCAAGACGTACCAAACACCTGACGACGGGCGCCAGACCGCGATGTCCGCCCGGCCATCGCCGTCGTAATCCGCCTGCACGGGTTTGTCACCGTCAAGACCGAACTGCCTAATCGTATACGTGCCGCGACTATCGCTGTTCGCGATGTACCAGACGCCCGTCGAAGGGCGAAAGACTGCAATATCGGCTTTTCCATCGCCGTTAAAATCGGCTGCAGCAGGAATATCTCCGGTCGAGCCGAACTGTCGAGCCGTATACACGCCGGCCTTAGTCAGCGTATGCCATGTCCCGTCGGATGGCCGGAACACAGCTTGATCAGTTTTTCCATCACCGTCGTAATCGGCAGGCGTGAGAATGTCGGTACTCAAACCAAAAGCTGTAATAATGTAGCCCGAGCCGTTGCTCTTCTGCACATACCAGACTCCCGTCTCAGGACGAAAAACGCTGATATCCGTTCTAAGGTCACCGTCGAAATCCGCGGTACGGTTTCGCGGGACCGTTATCCCGGCGACCGGGCCATCCGCGATATTGCCATCGATGTTGAATGTCAGACCGCCCCACGTCTCATTGTGCGGCGCCTGCCACTGCTTGATGCGTTGATGATTCTCCCAGGCTCCAGCCGGGAAAGAAGGTGAAGGCGCGTTATAGGTCCAAACCGACATGACGTTATCCCACCGCGCCATCCAGATCGCATCCATGCGACTCGCGGCAGGCATCGGCCACCAATCCGGTACTGCGTTTGTCGGCGAGCCGTAGACACCCGAGACGTATCCGAGTTCGTGGATACGCTCGGTCCAGCCTTTGAGAAACGCTATCGTCGCGGTGCGGCAACCCGGCGTCGAAACGGTCTCGTCGTAACGCTCCATGTCGTAGTAAAGAACGCTGCCGGTTGTGAGGCCGATGCTGTTTGCGTCCGCAACAGCAATGTCGGCTTCGCCGCGTCCCTGCTGTTCAGCAACCGCAACGTCGTAGCTGAATTTCGCCGAGGTCGTAGATACGGTGCATGGCGATTGATAGCCGACGATCGTTGGGATCAATCCCCAGCCCATCGATGAGACTGAGTTTATCCACGCCGGATTATTCGTGAACGGCTGGCCCGGGCACGCGCGATTGCGCCCGCTCATGTAGATATTCGAATCAAAATAAGGAGAGTTGTCCCACCAAAGCTGCATCTGCGCAACACTTCCGGCCTGACACTTGTCGAATCCTCGATTAAGGCTGATCCGCGTCGAGCCTCCGGGCGGCAGGGCGAACATCGGTGTAGTCTCCGACCGGGCCCTCTCTTTTTCTGTGAGTGACAACTCCACGATCTTCGCCGGCGTTATGTCGATGCCATTCGCAACCAGCTTTGTTTCATGGATGCAGCCGGTTTTGAATCCGGCACATGTTCCATCGGTCTTGATCCTCCAATCGCCCGAACGCTTTTCTACGGCTTCATCGGATGGTCGCGGCTCGACGCGTGTCTCGACGAATTCCCAGGTAGCACCATCATCGGCCGAAGTGTATCGAACCGAACCGGAAAAGTTCGAGCTCGTCGTGATCGGGAACGACAACCGCAAACGTCCGTCGTTTCCGATCTCGATCTCGCCGCTGCTTAGCTCAGTCTCGGCTTCGCGTAGTCCGGCTAGCTTGATCGTACGCCTATCCCAACTGTCGCCGCCATCGCGTGTGCGGAGCAGAACTATTTCGAACCCTCTCGAACCCGAGACGATCGCGTAACCGTTGCCCGCGTCACTGAACTTTGCCGCGCTGATTGTCTCGTGTGCTGCGAGCCCTATGTTCAATTCGTCCCATGTTGCTCCCTCGTTGCGCGTCCGCAGCATCGCATCAGACGTGTACGCGATTCCCCATCGATCATCCAATTTCTGAATACCAATGATCTGAGCGCTCGAAGCGGTGCGAGCAACAACCGGCGGCCGTTGGAGGACCGCGAACAACTCCATTCGACTAAACGGAGAGTCTTGTGCCGGCGAACAGATAACGAGAATCGAAGTGAGTGCGAGAAGCAGTACGAGTTTTTTCATGTGTGAAATATCTCCTACCTGACGGGATGCAAAAAGTATATCCGCTCGAAATAACTTTTGCTACAAAAAGCCCGACTCCTTCCTAAAGAGACGACGGGGCTGACGGGGTGATGCCCTGCCTGCTCAACGTTGCGTTTTGATGACCGCCCGATTTGGGTTAATTTAGTTGCAAGTTCTTGCACCTGCCTATGCTCACTTCCCTACTCTTGATCGCGATCATCACAGCCGGGGGATTTGCGCTCTCGTACATCGTTGAAGACGATGCTCCGCTGATGTGGCGGCTCGCGGCCGGGAACATAATTGGCGGCGCTATCTTCGGAACGACGGTTTTCGTTCTCGCATTGATCGGCGGGTTTAACGTTGGTGTGATTACCACGGCGCTGCTTATCGCGGTATCGCCGGTCATTCTGCTCTACCGCAATAGCTATCGTCGACAACTTGCACATGATTGGTCGAGAGCGAAGGGTAGGCTGCAGGGCGCAAACAAGCGCAAATTCTTACGCTTCGCATACTACGCAGTTTTCTTTCTACTCTTCTTTTTCTTCTTCGACCGGGCGATGCTCGAATCGGCGGCCGGTATTTTTACCGGTGGATCGCAGAACCTCGGGGACCTGCCGTTTCATCTCGGAGCTATACTCGGCTTCACCAACGGAAACAACTTTCCGCCTGAGAAT
The DNA here is from genome assembly GCA_031392105.1 of Acidobacteriota bacterium. Taxonomy (GTDB): domain Bacteria; phylum Acidobacteriota; class Blastocatellia; order Pyrinomonadales; family Pyrinomonadaceae; genus OLB17. Next base: position 8,037 of record JANMUW010000305.1, read on the forward strand.
CCTTCGTTCGCCGGGGCGCGGTTTTCTTATCCCTTCGTCGCAGACTTTCTCACTGCCTGTTTTGTAAAGCTCGGGGCGGGCGTTCGAGACGCGATGTTCGTTCAGAACGTTGCGTGGGCATTTTCGTTGTTGGTGATACTCGAACGCTTCGTGCTGAGATTGACCAACGACCGGCTCGCGTCACGAATCGCACCTGCCATTCTCTTTTTGAGCGGCGGTCTCGGGTTCGTTTGGTTCTTCGGTGATTATTGGTCGCAGACAAAGAGCTTTCTAGATTTTCTCACGCATCTGCCGAAGGATTACACGATAAGCGATCAGTTCCGCTGGGGAAACTCAATGGTCGTGCTCTTCATGACGCAGCGAAGCTTGTTGCTCGGAATGCCGTTGACGCTGATCGGGCTGGGGTATTTGTGGAAGGTCTTCACCACGGATGAGTCGCTTGCCACAGAGCACACGGGGACAAAAGTTAAGGACGTTCCTGACTCCGCGTCCGCCCGTCTTCCCTTCTCCCTTACTCCCCTTCTCATCGGCGCTCTCGCTGGCCTGCTGCCGTTGATCCACCTCCACAGCCTCGTGGTGCTTTTCGTAGTCGGCGTTTTTCTGTTCATCCTGAAACCCGAACGATGGATGACCTGGGCACTATTTGCTGCTGGCGTCGCCATCGTCGCCGTACCTGAACTAATCTGGTCGATCTCGAGCAGCGCAAGCGAGACCACGAAATTCTTCGCATGGCACTTCGGTTGGGACAAGGGTGAGAAAAATTTCTTGTGGTTTTGGTTTACTAACACAGGGCTTTTCATTCCACTGTTGTTGATCGGTCTGTATAGGATGTTTTTCCCGGAAAGCCACGAAGACGCAAAGCCGGATAAGAAAGGAACGAAGCGTAAGGGTGACGCGACGGAGTCTGACAACTCACCGTTCACCGTTCACCACTCACCACTCCTCTTCTTCTATCTTCCGTTCGCGTTCTTGTTTTTTGTCTCGAATGCCGCGAAGCTCGCACCGTGGGAGTGGGACAACATCAAGGTGTTGATATATTGGTTTGTCGGTTCGATTCCTTTCGTTGCTTGGTTCATCTCATGGCTATGGCAAAAGCAGCTTGGTTGGTTGAGAGCCGCCGCAGTGATCTGCTTAGTTGTGCTGATCGCATCAGGCGCGCTCGACGTCTGGCGAACGGTCTCGGGTCAGATCAATTACAAAGTCTTCGACAATGACGCAGTCGAGATCGCCGAACAGATCAAACGAAGGACAAATCCAAAAGCGCTGTTCCTGAACGCTCCGACTTACAACACTCCGATCGTACTGACAGGACGTCGATCGTTGATGCGGTATCCAGGACATCTTGCGTCGCACGGCATTAATTACGGCATACGCGAATCGGACGTGAAGCGAATGTATCAGGGCGGAGATGTCGCGACGCAGTTGATGGAGAGATATGCGATCGATTATGTGATGATCTCGCCCGAAGAACGTAACCTTGGAACGGTCAATGAGCAATTCTTTAGCCGTTTCCCTGTCGCGGCCGAGTCCGGCCAATATCGCGTTTACAAGATCAAGTGAATTGAAAATAATTCTTCTGATCTGTCATTTGATCGCTTTATATGACAAACGATCCAGTTAACCACGAGAGCGTAAAAGTAAAAGAGGAGCAGCCAACAGATCTCATGTGGCTTGCGAGTTGTGTTCTGATCACTGCGATTGCAACTTTTTTACGCTTCGCCTTTCTCGCTCTTAAGCCGCTTCACCATGACGAAGGCGTCAACGGATGGTTTCTGACGAATCTTTTTCGCGACGGTCAGTACAAGTACGATCCGGCGAATTACCACGGTCCGACGCTCTACTACATTTCGCTCGCGTTCGCGAAGGTGTTCGGTCTCGAAACTTACTCGATCCGAGCAAGCGTCGCGGTCTGGGGCGTGCTCGTCGTAATACTCACGTTTTTTCTACGCCGCTATATCGGAAAGGTCGGAAGCTTGGTGGCCGCCCTTTTCCTCGCGCTTTCGCCCGGAATGGTTTACATCTCGCGTTATTTCATACACGAGATATTTTTTGTATTTCTCAGCCTTGCCGTTGTCGTTTCGGTAGTCTTCTTTATCGAAAGACGCCGAGCCGGTTATGGTGCGATCGCCTCGGCCGCTTTGATCCTGTTAGTTTGCTTTCTACCCTCGACGCTGAAGCTCGCTGCGGCATTAGGCGGAGAAAACGAAACTTCCGTTTGGGCGTATCGAGCAGGCTTTTTTATCATTCAAGCCGTCCTCGTCGGTCTCGTCATCCGGGCGCTTGTTTCTTGGCACGATGGACGGCCAATCTATTTCTTACTCACGTCGGCGTGCATTGCCCTTCTTTTCGCAACAAAAGAGACTGCTTTCATCACGCTCGGAACGATGCTGATCGCGTGCGTCTGTGTATGGATCTGGCGAAAGATATTCAAGATCGGTGACGCTGCCACGCCGGACGAGGATGCGATCGCGGAAGATGACCTGACTATCATCTCGGACCAGAATCTGACGTGGAAGAATTTCCGCTCCGCTCTCGGCGGCGGCACCGATCTTTTGCTGATCGTTATCGCTTCCGCGGTTGTTTTCGTATTTATTACGGTCCTATTCTTTTCGTCCTTTTTCACTCACTCGGACGGTGTTAAATCCGCGATCGACGCGTACGCTCTCTGGACGAAGACCGGCAGCAAGGACCACACACAAAATGGAACCTGGGCTTACTTGAAATGGGGGATGGAAATTGAGGCGCCGATTTTTATCCTCTCTTCGATTGGCATTCTCATCGCATTCGTAAAGGCCCGGCATCGTTTTGCGATGTTCGCCGGTCTCTGGGCATTCGGTTTGTTCGCGGCATACTCGATCATTCCTTACAAGACCCCGTGGCTCGCCATCAGCTTCATACTCCCGATGTGCCTCGCCGCGGGGTACGCGATTAACGAAATGGTTGGATCGCGGAATGTCTCGCTAAAGTTGACCGCCGGCCTGCTCGCGCTAATTGCGACTTGCGTTCTTGCCTATCAAACATACGACCTGAATTTTGTGCGGTACGATAACGAAGATCAGGTTTACGTATACGCGCACACTAACCGTGAGTTTTTGGAGTTGATGGATCAGATCGACTACTACGCAAATAAAAGCGGGCGCGGCACGGACGCTAAGATCGAGGTAGTCTCGCCCGACTACTGGCCGATGGTCTGGAATCTGCGAAATTACAAGCAGGCGAATTTCCACGGTCACATCGTGGATACGGCTGACGCCGAAATGATAGTCGCGAAAAAGACCGATCAGGATGCGGACGTTATCAGAAGATACTCGGCCAGGTACGAGTACGTGGGTAGCTATGCGCTCCGGCCGGGTGTCGATCTTGTGCTGCTGGTGAGGAAAGATCTGGCGGATGACGGAAAGGAACTATACCGAATGAGCGAGCCTAAGTAATTGAGGAGAGGTCGGTTCGATGCCTCCGTCCGTCGTCATGAGTCGCCTCCGTCTTTATGAGTTGCCTCCGTCTTTATGAGTTGCCTCCGTCTTCAGACGGGGGTTAACA
>JANMUW010000363.1:0-12681 GCA_031392105.1 Acidobacteriota bacterium
TCGTCTATCCGACCGGCGCATACGAGCAGTACGAATATGATCCGATGATCTCTGATCTCGATCAGCAGCGACAGCCTTACGTCCAGGCGACCCGAAAGATCAGTGTGCGAAAACTCAGCGCCAGCGGAATCGGCAACGATACAACCGAGTGGCGATACAGCCAGGTTCATTCGCTCTCCGGTTATCGAAAGACCGTGATCGTCGCTCCGGATAACACCCGAACGGAGGTTTCGAAGTGGGACTTCGAGCCGCCCGTCGACGATCGAGGAAAGCGGTACTGGCCGTTCGGCCAATCGCCTTCGCAGAACGGCCACGTATTCGAAACGAGGGCATATTCGATGTCGACGAATGGGCTCGGCGGAGATATTCTTCGTCGGGAACTCACTCAATACGAGGAGAGCGTATATACCTACACATATACGGCGCCGGGCATAAACCCTCCCTTCACGAAGACTGTTAGTGCGTACCGGAACGCGCGGCCGAACAAAAACGTGAGCTTGATCTTTGAAGGAACAGGACCGGCCCTCGGTTCGGCATCAACCTACGTTTATGATCGCACCAACGAATTCTCGACGGGCGTCGATCAGACGGATGCCAGAAGTTACCACTATGCCGTCGTGGACAATTCGCCGATCGACGAATGGGGAACGACGCTCGCGAAAGACGGACAGATCCACGAGATGCCGATCGGAGTCCTCGCAAGATCTACCGAAACGACATACGTCAATGATCCGGTTTATCGAGAGCAGAATATTCTCGGCGTCGCTCAGGTAGTTCGGGTAAAGAATGCGTCGGGTGATGTCGTTTCGCAAAGTGAAATGGATTATGACGAGTGTCCGCAATATTGTGTGACCTCAGGTCGTGCGCTTCCAACCTCGATGCGAACCTGGGACAGCACAAAAGGCGTGGCTGACGATCCGAATGCGTATCTCGTGACGCACGCAAAGTTCGACCAGTACGGCAACCGAACTGAGGCGACAAACGCGAAAGGGTTTGTTACGTCTACGGTCTATGACGGCACATACCAGGCTTTTCCGGTACAGGTCGTATCGCCTGCTCCCGATCCCACAGGAGTCAACGGAACGAGCAGTCCCTTTGTGACAAGCACGAGCTACGATTACGTAACCGGGTTACCACAGTCGACAACTGACGCGAACGGCCAGATCTCGACCATCGAGTACAATGATCCGCTGCTCCGCCCAACGCGGGTCGTTGCGCCAAACGGACACCAGACAATAACGCAGTACGGAGCGGGAACTAGCGACACAACGCGTTGGGTAAAAGTGCGAACACAGATCGACACCCAGAGCTGGAGCGAGGCGGTTTCGAAATATGACGGTCTCGGCCGAACTTTTTTGTCCGAGAAAACTGATTTACAAGGAAATGTATTTAGCGAAACCGAGTACGACTTAATGGGGAGGATCAAGCGTTCGACAAATCCGTACAAGGCGGGTGAGACGAAGTACTGGACGACACCGGAGTACGACGACCTGAGCCGTACCAGAAAAGTTATCTCTCCTGATACCGATGACGTCCGCATGACCTACGGCGTATCGACGCAGGGAGTGATCGGCACCACTAAAACGATACTCGATCAAGCCGGAAGGGAGCGGACGGGTATAACGGACGCGCTTGGCAACATGGTTCGTGTGTACGAAGGACCAGCCGCTCAGAACCTCTTCACCGATTATGTATTCGATACTCTGGGAAATCTGCGGAGGACGATCCAGGGCGAGCAAAGCCGTTACTTCATGTATGATTCGCTCGGCCGTGTGCTCTTTGCAAAACAGCCGGAACAAGATACCAACACCGCTTTTAGTGCGACCGATCCGATCACAAATAACTCCGCGTGGTCCATCAAGTACACTCACGACGATAACGGAAATATCCTGACCACGACGGACCCGCGCAACATTTCGATCACGGGGATCTATGACCGTCTGGATCGACTCGTGCGGCGCGACTATTCGGATTCTACGCCCGACGTGAGTTTCTATTACGACGGGACGGGACTAGGTTCGACGCCCGCGTTTTCAAAAGGGAAGACGACAAAGGTAGCGAGTAGTATTTCGGAGACGCGAAACACAAACTTTGACAGCATGGGCCGTCTGCTGATGAACGAGCAGCGCACAACCGCCGAACAGCTTGCCGGAACCCGCACGCCTTATACTTTCAGATACGTCTACAATCTTTCGGGAGGCCTTGTCGAGGAGACCTATCCATCGGGCCGAACAGTTAGGAACACACTCAATTCGGATGGCGAATTGTCTCAGGTGCAGAGTCGAAAGAATGCGAACCAGGGATTCTTCGCGTACGCCGACAGCATTGCGTACGATACTGCGGGCGCAGTCACTAGGCTTCAGCTCGGAAACGGACATTGGGAAACCGCACAGTACGACCCGCGCCGCCTCCAGGTTACGCAGCTCGGTCTCGGAGTCACGGATGCCGATCAGAATCTCTTCCGTCTCCAATTCCAATACAACAGCGACGGGCAGGTCGACAATAATGGCTCGATGCGTCTGCAACGGATAAGTGTCCCCGCAGTCGGGAATAACCCGGCATTTACTGCCACCCAATCATACTTCTACGACTCCTTGAACCGGATCACATCGGCCGTCGAAACGGTTACGGGCAACCAGACGTGGAAGCAATCATTCAGCTACGACCGATACGGTAATCGCCGGTTCGACGCAGCGGGAACGACGACACTCGGCTCCTGTCAGCAGGCCATTTGCAACCCCGCGATAAGTACGCCAAACAATAGACTGGCGCCGGGACAGAATTATGTATATGATGCCGCTGGCTCGATCGAGCGGGACGCTAGCGGACAGCGTTTCGGTTACGACGCGGAGAGCCGGCAAAAAGAGTTCTTTAGTTCTTCGAACCAGACCAGCGTGCCCGACGCGACATACCAGTACGACGGCGACGGTAGACGAGTGAAGAAGGTGGTAGGAAGCGAAGTGACGATCTTTGTTTACGACGCAAGCGGCCAAGTCGCCGCTGAATACTCGACCACCGTCGCACCCACCTCGCAGGCAAGGGTGAGTTACCTGACGACCGATCATCTTGGCAGCCCGAGAATCATCACGGACCAATACGGGCGGGTTTCATCACGGAAAGATTTCACGGCTTTCGGCGATGAGATCGTGACCCCGCAGCGCGTTGGTGGAGCGACCGGCAACGGATACGATCCGCCGAATGTCAGGCAGGACTACACGGGCTATCAGGACGACACCGAATCCGGGCTCGAGTTTGCACAGGCGAGATACTACAACACCGGGCATGGACGATTTACAAGCGTCGATCCGATGACCGCAAGCGCGTCGATTCGAAATCCTCAAACATTCAACCGGTACAGCTACGTCCTGAACAGTCCGTACAAGTTTGTCGACCCCTTGGGGCTGATGTTCAAGCTTCCGGATGGAATGAGACGTGAGTGTCAGGGTGCTTGTGGGGAGGATGGTCTTTCAGACGTAGTGTTGCGAAGGCTCGAAGATGCCGGTTACGACATGGACTGGCTTTCCCGAAATTCGCAAAGCGACGGGAAGAAGAAGGGCAAGAAGGGCAAACCTAAGAAGGCGAAGGCTGTAACACCCACTGCCGAGGGCGGTATCGCTGCTCCAGTTGGTGACGGTGATGTCGTTATAGTTCCCACCGTTGGTATCAGCAGGGAGAGCGAAAGAGAGCTAGCTGTGAAAATCGGGAACGAGCTCGTCGACGGACATCATGATGCTAAGGCAATTGTCGAGAAGGGTTCCGTGAACGCTTCGTCGGATGCTGTGAAGGCAGTGATCAAGGATCTTGCCGAAGCTTTCGATCCCACGATCAATATCTCAGGCTCCATCACAGGTCCGACCGCTGGGGTCACTATCAATATTGCATCGCCAGCTAGAATCTTAGAATCTCTCGCGCTGTCGAACGTCGACACACGTACGCAGCTCGAACTTAACCGAATCAGCACGGAGACTCGCGTCAATAAGGCAATTGGACACGCCGGTGTGGAGTACCACAGCCAGGATATCGACTCGGCGGAGATCACGAGATCGCTCGCGGCTTCGGCGCAGCGCGGTATTGAGCTTTACAAACGAGCGGTATCTTCAACACCGCGCTAGATAAAGACCTTAGAGTTTAGAAGGAGAAAGTATGAATAATAGAAAACTTGTTCCCGCTTATTTGTGCGTCGTCCTGATTGTCGCAAACTGCGCCGGAGGTAGTTTCCAACTGAACGAGAAAACACCAGCCGCCGCTCGTTCAACCCAGCAACCCGGTTCGCTTGCAGCGGACCCGCCACCAGACAAGCCGGAGCCGCAGTGGTTGGTGGCTGCTGTGAAGCGCGCATATGTCGACTTGGCACTCTACCGCTCAAAGGGAATTCACACCGAGCGCGAGGAGTTCAGAGGTAAGCGTGTAGAGAATCCAGAGGTTCCTTTTGAGATCGACTATACCCGCGGTCAAAATGCGGCCCTCAAATGGAAGGAGGCTGATAAAGAGAAATCAGTGAAGATCGTCGGCAAGGATAGTTGGCTGGAAGTCGACGGTCAGCGTCGCCGAACATTCTCAAGCCCTGATGACGCACTCGGAATCGCCGCGCAGACCGAGAACGGGGACTTTCTTTTCGAGATCAAGTTCTTCGTGTTCAGGGACGAGCTCCGACTCAAAGACAAATTTTTTGCGGGTCTCGGTGATCTCGAGAGCAAAGGCGAGGAGGTTGTGGATGGACACGTGTGTTACGTCCTTACCGGAACATACGGTAGTGTGGACGCGCGGAAAAGCTATTGGATCGACAAGGAAACATCTGTCATTCGACGCATTGAAAAAGTTTTAGTCATTCGGACGAAGTCAGAAGGTAAAGAGTATGTCAGCACTTCGACGACGACTGAAAACTACACCGATATCGAAATCCGGAAGGAAGGCGTCTAGCTGCCGGATCGATTAAAGGGTTGATTGCCTGATCGACATTTCTCCGGATACGCATCGTAAGAGGTCGGAGTGTTTATCGCACCGGTCTCGGATAAACGACCGGGCTCTTGTTCCCCGCCTTATCTACAGCGCGGACGCCGAAGAAGTAGTTGTCCTTTGAACGGGCTTTCATCACGAAGTTCGTTACATTTCCGACATTAACCGCATCGGTCCATTCCGGTGCGGTCGTATCGCGCCAGACGATCTCGTAACCGGCGAGATCGGCGTCGGTGTTCGCATCCCATTTCAATTCCGTGTCGTTTGTAAGTCTGGTCGTAACAACCGCGACATTCTTCGGCCGGGCCGGGGCGTTCGCCAACGACGCGAGTGCGATCAAATTGACGCGGGCGACATTCGCCGTGTATTCGAAATCGACGAACTCAGGTGTGTCACCGTAGAAGACTCCGTTCTCTGTGCGGACGTTCTGATGCTGATGAGTATAGTCCTCATCGACTTCGGTGAACCGCACGCCCGCGAACCCGCGCTCGACGAACGGGATATGATCACCTCCGCGACCATATCGGTCGCGTCGATAGATCATCCACACTTTGAAATTCTTCAGATAACGGTCCGCTTGCTCTTTCACGTATCGCGCCAACTGCCGCGATGCGGAGTCGTTCTCGCCGCCGACGCTGCGCCGCGTTCCGGCTTGCTGCTCGGTCTCGTTCGACGGCACGCCTTCCGAAAATACACGGACGCGATTTCGATTCGGTGAATTCTTCTGCGTTGTAACACCGCCGACGATATCGTTCGTGAACATCGCCTCGATATCCATCTTTGTTTCGACCGCCTGCTGTGCGAAATACGTCGCCCCCAGAAGCCCCTGCTCCTCGCCCGGAACCGTCATGAACATTATCGTCGCGTCAAACTTTCGCATTGACATCACACGGGCGAGCTCGATGACGGTCGCCGTTCCCGAAGCGTCATCGTTCGCCCCCGGTGCGTCGCACTTCGCATCCGTCGGCGATGTGCACATCGAATCGTAGTGCCCCGAGACAACGTAAACTCGCTCAGGGTTCGTAGTCCCTCTCAGTGTTGCAACAACATTCGTCAGGTTCGTCGGCTCCGGAATGCGGTTCGCTTTCGGTTGAAGGAAAGACTGTCTCGAGACGCTTAAACATCCACCACAACCAGAGCTAATCTTTTGGAACTCGGCGAAGATCCAGTCGCGGGCCGCACCGATGCCGCGCGTCGGATTGTCCTGCTCGCTCAATGTGTTCCGGGTTCCGAACGAGACAAGTTTGCGAATTGAAGCTTCGATATTCTTCGCCGAGACTTCCTTCGCCATTTTGGCCACCTCAGTGTCGGCCTTAACGCGGCTGGCCTGGCCAAAATGTGCAACTGAAGTACATAAAAGAAAGGCGGCAAAAATAATTACGTGACGTTTCATTTTTTTCTTTTCTTCGATCCGATTTAGCTATATATTTACGGCTAAACCGACTGCATTCGCAAATCGCATGTACCTGGTTCCGCGTTTTTCGTCCGTGTAGAGAATTGGCGGTTCGCGTTTTCAGAAATTCTTCAGAAAGATTTCATAACTTTCTAAAGAGTTCGCCCGCCGCTTTTCGATACCTTACCGTTATAACCTCGGCGCAGTTTGCCCGAGCGGATGGAGGCAAAAAAAATGAAAGCACTTTTACTAATTCTTGTTCTGGTCTCCCTTGGTTACGCCCAGCATGGACACGGATCGGCAGCGGCACCTGAAAAACGAGCAGTCTGGCTCGATCCCGGTTTGGGTAAGGTGGAGCACCCTGTTTCAACAAAAAATGCGGAAGCGCAGAAATTCTTTAATCAGGGACTCGCATATCTTTACGCGTTCAATCACGCCGAAGGAATCGCGTCGTTCCAGCGTGCGGTTGAGCTCGATCCGACTTTAGCAATGGCATATTGGGGGATGTCACTCGGACTCGGTGCGAACTATAACGACCCCGCAAATCCTGACCGCTTTGCACAGGCGTACACACATCTGCAGAAAGCGCTGGAACTTGCGCCGAAAGCATCTGAAGCCGAACAGGCATACATCAACGCTCTTTCGAAACGCTATTCGAAAGATCCGGCTGCGGACAAAGCAAAACTCGCGAGTGAATACCGCATGGCGATGAGCGAGCTTTCGAAGCAGTATCCCGACGACCTCGATGCGGCGACGCTTTACGCCGAGAGCATGATGAATCTTCGTCCGTGGCAGCTCTGGTCGCTCGACGGTAAGCCGGCTGAAGGAACGCTCGAGATCCTCGCGGTTCTTGAAGACGTACTTCGACGCAATCCGAGCCACACCGGCGCGAATCACTATTACATCCACGCCATCGAGGCGAGCCCAAATCCGGAACGCGGAATGGCGGCGGCCATGCGGCTCGGCGGCCTGGCACCGAACGCCGGCCATCTCGTCCACATGCCGTCGCATATTTATTTGCGGACGGGAGACTGGGCGGATGCGGTAAAGAGCAATGATCTCGCGATCATCGCCGACCGCAATTACATCTCGAAGAGCGGTGCGACCGGTTTGTACCCGGTCATGTACTACAACCACAATGTGCACATGCTCGCCTCGTCGCACGCCGCTCACGGCAATTATGCCGGAGCGATGAAGGCGGCGATCGAACTCGAGACGAATGTGCGTCCGCACGTCGCGGCCATGCCCATGCTCGAGATGTTCATGCCGTACACGATCGTCGCGATGACCCGCTTCCATAAGTGGGACGAGGTGATGAAGTATCCGAAACCCGAGGCGGCGATGCTGACGACGATCGCGCACTGGCAAATGGCACGCGGCCTCGCTCTCGCCGACACCGGCAAGGCGGCCGAGGCCGAGAAAGAGCTTGCAGCTCTACGCGAGACGGCGAAGAAGATCCCGGCCGACGCGGCTTTGTTCACGACGCCGGTTAGCGTGGCATTAAAGGTTGCGGATGAGCTTCTTGCCGCCGAGATCGCCCAGGCTCGAGGCGACAGAAAAGGCGCGATAACACTTCTGCGTAATGCCGCAGCATCGGAGGCTAAGGTGAATTATGCCGATCCGCCGGACTGGGACCTGCCAATCCGCGAATGGCTCGGACGAGCCCTGCTTCGGGACGGCCAGTTTGCCGAAGCGGAAAAGACATATCGCGAAGAAATCAAACGCAGCCCGCGAAACGGACGGGCACTGTTCGGTCTTGCCGAAGCGCTCAGCAAACAGGGCAAGACGACTTCGGCCGAGCTTGTACGTCGCGAATTTGAAGCTGCCTGGACGGGTTCGGATACCAAATTATCCGTAGAGGCCTTGTACGGCTCGCCGGCCAAGGCGAAGACGGCGCTCGCAACGCCACGGTCGAAGATAAAGCTCAAGACCGGCATCACGATGAGCTATGTCGAATCGGGTCCGGCCGACGGTCCGTCGCTTATTCTGGTTCACGGCTTTACGGACTCGTCGTACTCGTACAGCCGCGTCCTTCCGCTGATCGACAAACGGTATCATATCTACGCCATCGATCAACGCGGCCACGGCGATTCGGACCGCCCCGCGGATGGCTATGAGATGTCGAACTTCGCTTCGGATGTGATCGCATTCATGGACGCGAAGCGTATCAAGACGGCGACGATGGTCGGCCACTCGATGGGCAGCTTCGTTACGATGCAGACCGCACTTGATGCTCCAAACCGGATCGAGCGGATCGTGCTGATCGGAACCGCGTCGAATGCGAACAACAGCGCGGTGAGCGGCCTGCTTGCGGAAGTGAACAAACTGACGGATCCGGTTTCGCCCGAGTTCGCGAGAGAGTTTCAGGTCGCGACCTCTTCGCCATCGCTTCCGAAAGAGTTTCTCGATACGGTTGTCGGCGAGAGCCTGAAGCTGCCGGCGTACGTCTGGAAAAAAGCGCTGAGCGGAGTAGTTGCAAGAAATTATCAGCCCGAGCTGAAAAAGATCACGGTTCCCGTAACGATCTTCTGGGGCGAGAAAGAAACTGTTTTTCTAAAAGACGAGCAGGAGGTTCTTACGAAGGGATTGCCTAACGCCAGGCTTGTGATCTATCCCGGTTCCGGACACGCTCCGCACTGGGAAGAACCGGAAAAGTTCGCCGATGATTTGAATAAGGTGCTTGCGGAGAGTTAACGGGCGGCGTCGAGTGAACGAAGAAACCGCCCGCGAAATACGCGAAAAGGTGCGAAAAAAGATTTTCTTCTTTCGCGCTCTTTCGCGTATTTCGCGGGCAAAATCTTCTCTCTTCAAATTCACGTCAGGTCGCGCGCCGATATTATCGATTCATCACCTCGAATGCCTGCAGCCGACTCCCGTCCGCGGAGTAAAGCAAATTCACTGTCTCATCGGTAACAAACTGCGGATCCGGATCGGATACTAGAGCCACCCTCGTGTCGCGGCCTGTGTGAACATTTACCCCGATGAGGCCTTTGCGGTCGAACGGTTTCGGCAGATCAGTATAAAAGTACATGTGGTTGGATCGAAGCTCTGCGAGGCGCTTGCGCCGGAGCAGATAACTTGAAAGCTTTTCCATCTGCCGGACCGGATCGAGCCGATCCAATATGCTTTCGCGAACCTCCGAGCCGGAAGGCGTCGCTCGGTCGATCGCCGCGCTCATTATGCGGCCGCGAATTCCCGCCGGCGTTATCACCTGGAAATCTCCGATCCGGCTTGCGATGTTCGGCAGTCGCGTGAATGAGCCGAAGGAATAGATCCGCCGCGTCACATAATTCCGTGTCGCATTGCCGGCGAGCGTGGTCAGATCGAACGAGCCGAACCGCGACCGGAGCCCCGACCAGCGAAACGAATTTGCGGCGCTCATCAAACTTAGGCCGCCGCGTGCGAGGCCGATGGCCGAAGTCGCCAAACCTCCATATCGAAAATAAAGTGCGGTTGCCCGAAGCGCGATCCCGGCGATGATACGAAATGCACCCCGCGACGGTGGCTTGTGCCGAACCCTCCAGATTTCGGATTGCCGATTGCGGATTTGGGATTGCGAATAAAGCTCCCCTCCTGGATAGGAGGGGTGCCGAGGCTTTGCGAGGCGGGGTGGTGGATAAGAAGAATCAGATTTTGTTCGATCTACCACCCCGTCAGCCGAAGCGGCTGCCACCCCTCCTATCCAGGAGGGGAGCTCTGATTTCCGGAAGCTTACATTTCTAATTTCGGCTGAAGAGTTCCCGAAATCCGCGTTCCGCGATCCAAGGTCCGCAATTCTAAATGCCGCGATCTCGTCCCGTCCGCCGACCACCACGTCCCCGCGTTCGTTGATCAAAACAAACTGCGCCTTTTCTATCTTGTGTTCGATTTGACCGTGACGTTTTCCGGTCTTCGCATCGATAGATACCAGATCGTCGCGGTCGGCGACGATGATCGTGCTTGCGTCCGCAAAAACAAAATTCGTCAGCCCCTTGTCCGCGCCTTTGTAACGCCACAGGGTCCTGCCGTCGCGCGTATCGATAGCCGAAACACCATACGGACCTTTCGACTCCGACTCGCCATCCTTTAATCGCGTGAACTGCCCGCCGGTGCGGACAAACAGTGTCGTGCCGATAAGTGCCATCTCGGCGCAGTTGCCGAGGTCGTCGGCTTTCCATTCAACAGTCCCGTTCCGGCGATTTACCGCGCGGATCCGTCCGCGGCCCGAGATATAGATCCGCGTGTCGTCGAAAACCGGATCGGCTTCGGTGAGGGCGAGCCCGCCTTCATTAATCTTGAACTTCTCACGCTCTTTCTCACTCCCACTTCGCGCGTCGTAACTCGTCGCTCCTTCGTAGAAAAGGAACAACCGCCCGTCGAGCATGAGCGGAGCGCGATAATTGTCGAGGGTATACGCGATCTCTCCAAGATTCTCACCGAACCGCGACGGCATCATTTCGATCTCGCCGTCGAACGCTTTCTTCCAAAGTTCTTCTCCAGTTGAAAGCTGCAGGACATGGACGATCGGTTTCCGTTTCAAACCCTCGCTCGCTCCACCCCGCGGGTCCTTGACCAATACGACCGCGAGAAGATCATTTGCCGGATCAACAGCCAGCTGCAAAACATCACCCTTTACCTTTTCGCTTTGCCATATCGTCGACCCGCTTGCCAGATCGACCGCCTCGAGGCGCGATTTACTGCCGAGGTCGCGCGAGAACAGGATGAGATCCGTATCGGGTATAGGCGTGACAGCCGTCTCCTCGATGCGGCCTGTCTCGCGTCGCCACATCCGTTCACCCGTCTGCCCATCGATCGCGTAAAGGCTTCGTTCCGTCCCGGCGAGCACGATCCCGAAATCTGTCGTTTGGTAGAAGCGAATTTTAGAATCGAGATTCGCCTGCCACGTAGGTTGGGCGAGAACGGTGAAAGCGGAGAGGCACACAAAACAAAAAACGAGTGCGATCTTCATGTGATGATTCTAACGCGGGTTGGATGAAACGGACAATATTATTGAGACAGGAGATCGGAGACAGGAGACAGGCCCCCAAGCGGTATTCTTCCTCTTATGAGTTGCCTCCGGCTTCAGCCGGAGGCAAGGCTTTCGGAAACCGGCTTAAAGCCGAACGCATACAAAAAGAAATTCCTTATCGCTTTAGCCAAAAGTTCGGCTAAGCCGATTTTTTTATCGGCAACCTCCCGCTAAAGCGGGAGGCAACTCATGAAGACAAGAGACCGGAGACCGGAGACAGGAGACGGGAGACATTAGACAGATAACAGGAGACCCAAAACCAAAGACCAAAGACCAAAAACTACTGAATCCGATAAGCTTTCGCACCCCAGACGATGACGACCGTTCCGCTAAGCGAATTGGCGATCGACCGCAGGCCACCGTCGAGGCGGTTGTACTCTTCAGTTCCGCGCCGCACATTAATCGTCGGGCGTCCCTGGTAGGTGGTGTCGTACCACACGCCCTGCTTTCCTTCAAAAGTTTTGCCGCCCACAGTCTTTCGTCCGGATGGACTTTCT
This sequence comes from Acidobacteriota bacterium, assembly GCA_031392105.1. Classification (GTDB taxonomy): domain Bacteria; phylum Acidobacteriota; class Blastocatellia; order Pyrinomonadales; family Pyrinomonadaceae; genus OLB17. The sequence continues at coordinate 11,855 of JANMUW010000363.1, forward strand.
TCGTCTCGCTTCGTCGATTTTTTTGCCTGTGCGCGCCGAGCGTCGAGGTTTTCGAGTTGCCGGTTGTACTGGCTCTCGTTATTTCGCATCGGGCCGCTCTGAGTCGGCAGATTCGAAGCTTGCTGCTTTGAAACGGTATCGCCTTTCGCCAGGTCTGTAAGGCCGCCTGCGGAGCTCTTCTCTTCAGCTTTGAGTTTGGCATCGTCGCGGTCCGCTTCTTTATCTTTCGGAGCGGGTTGTGCCATCGCAGCGGTAGGAGGTGGAGCCGCAGTCACATCGACGCCGTCGAGTGAGTAATTATTTTCACCGGAGCGAGCACCGCCGATCTGAGTGTTTGAGGCGACTGTCGATCCGAGCGCGGACGGAGCGTTCACATTAGCCATCGCCGAGTTCGCCGCCGGGCTTGTCGCATTCGCGGCAGAGTTGGCCGACATATTCGCAGAGTTGGCGGAAAAGCTCTCGGGATACACCGGCTCATCTTCTGAGTTGGGGCCGCTCCGGCTTGATTCGCTCTCAGACACTTGCGAGACGAATGCATCACCGGAGTTTGAATCCTGAAGGACCGTGTAGCCAAGGAAGCCGGCAAAGACCAGCACGAGACTTCCCATCACGTAAGCTAGATTCGGGAACAGAAACAATCGTTTGTACCACGGTTCGGGGGTGAGTTCGGCGATTGTGATCGCGCTGGGCGAGGCAGCCGAAGGCGCCGCCTCAGCATTCATCATCAAAAGATTCGAAAGAATTTTCCGACACCTGTCGCAGTCCGCCAGGTGTGCCGAATACAACGCTCTCGATTTCTCGGGCATCGCATTCTCGGCAAAGGCAGA
>JANMUW010000402.1:0-6831 GCA_031392105.1 Acidobacteriota bacterium
CGTTAAAGCCGTCACGGATCGTTCCACCGTCCGACAGGTTCACCGGCGGGTCGTCCGCGATCGCGCGGTCGATCAAGCTTGTGAGTCCCGGCTGCTCGAAAATATTCTCATTCAATACCTGGAGCAGAAGGGAAGTGACATCCGACAACGATCGGTTTATCTCCGGCACCTGCGAAAGCGATTGGCTGAGAGCGATCAAGTCCCGCGACGACGACGCGTTTAAATTCAAACGACCGACCAGGCGCTCGAGATCGGCGACCTTCTTCAGCACGAAGCGGATCTTTTCCCGCAGCATCGTATCAGTGAGCTCTGTAACCGCTGAGAGGCGTGTCTGGATCTCGCTGCGTTTTATCGATGGGCGCATGAGCCAGGATTTCAGCAGCCTCGCTCCCATGCTCGTGATCGAAGTGTTGAGAATATGAAAGAGTGTGCGGCTGGCCGTCTCGCCGCGAGCTTCGACGATCTCCAGATTTCGAAGCGTCACCGGATCGAGGATCATCGAATCTCGTGACTCGAAATACGAAATATCCGTTATATGTTCGGCCGCTGCCTTCTGGGTATCCTTAGCGTATTTCAAAGCGGCACCGGCAGCCCTTATCGCCTGCTCGTGTCCCGCGATACCAAAAGCATCCAGCTCGCGTACTCCAAACTGCCGCGTTAGCGTCGTCCCGGAGTCAGTCAGATCGAAATAATTATCATCGAGTTCGGTGATCGCGCGTCCACCGGCGTCGGCCGCCGGAACAGTATCACCGTTCATACCGGGTAATCCGGCCGAGATCTCAGCGCCAAAAAATCTACGTTTGATCTGAAGAGCTAACGAGGCCGGACAAAGGATCTCGCGGGGAGCAAAACTTTCGACACATTCAGTGATCTGATCCCACGCAGCCGGTCCGGCGACCTGAGTCGCCGTAAATGCTCCGGTCGAAACATCCAGAAATGCCGCTCCATAGATGTCTGCCTCTTCACAAACCACAGCGAGATAGACAGACTCGCCGGAATCAAGAAGCTGTTGATCCACCGCAGTGCCCGGGGTTATGACCCGAACTACTTCGCGTTTGACGAGTTTCGTGCCCTTCGTCGCCGGCTCCGCCTGCTCGCAAATAGCTACGCGATAACCCTTTCGGACTAGGCGTGCGATGTAATTTGCGGCCGCGTGATGTGGAACGCCGCACATCGGGATCGGATTTGGCGAGTCTTTGTGGCGGGCGGTGAGCGTGATCTGGAGCTCTCGAGACCCGGTTATTGCATCCTCATTGAAAAGCTCGTAAAAATCGCCCAACCGGAAAAAAAGGAGGGTTCCCGGATAGAGTTTTTTTATATCGAGGTACTGCCGAAGCATCGGCGTCGCATTTTCCATACAAGGAGCGGGTTCGAGGTGCGTTTCCGAGTTTAGCTAAAATCGGCAAAGTTTTAAAATTAGCGGTTTTCAAAGCCTTTCTTGTCTGCTAAACTACTTTCTTTACAAGTATTTTAGGTTCGCGGACGGAAATTCATAAACAACTTTACTTACTGCAGTACAATCAAACGCGCGATTCAAAAGGTCTGCCTTCAGTTTTTATGGAGTTTTATAAAATGAGAGCACTTATCAATTTCTGCTTTTTCTGCGCGCTTTTCGTGGTTCAAGTTTCGCTTAATTACGCACAAACAACCGAGCCTGGAATGCAAAAGGCGTCCGAAACAAGGGCGTCCGACCTTGTCGCTTCTGCCCAGTCGAAGGACGAACGTTATCGTATCGGGTTTCAGGACCAGCTTGAAATTCAGGTTTTCCGGCATCCTGACCTAACACAACGGGTCAACGTAAACACTAACGGAATGATCAATTTGTTCCGGCTCGACGGACCTATCCTCGCGGTATGCAAGACGGAAGAAGAACTTTCGAATGACGTCGCCGCCGCCTATGAGAAGGATTACCTGAAGAACCCTCAGGTTCGTGTCATCGCGGCCGAACAGCGGTCGCGCGCGTTTGCAGTCATTGGGGCGGTTGAAAAGCCAGGTCAGTATATGATCAGTCGCCGGGTAAGGCTGCTAGAACTGATTGCTCAAGCGGGCGGTCCGTCGAAAGAGGCCGGGACGCGCGTACTTGTGGCGCGAACCGGAAGCACCTCAAATTGCAAGATGGGTGAGGCACCGGGAGCTCAAAGCGAAGACATCACACTGCTCGACTACCGCTTGAAGGATATTCTTGAAGCAAAGGAGAATCTGATCATGCGGCCCGGGGACATCGTGTCTGTCATGGACGCTGACATTGTTTACGTTTATGGAAATGTGAACAAGCAGGGGCAGGTTCCGATCAAAGAGCCACTCACCCTAACGCAGGCGATCGCCTCTGCCGAGGGTTTGAAGGCGGCCTCCGACAAGGGAAAGATCCGTGTGCTCCGGCAAAAGCAGGGAAGCATGGAGCGTGACGAACTTGTTTTCGATCTCGGCAAGATAAATAAGAGAGAGATACCAGATCCGTTCCTCGAACCGAACGATGTCGTTGCAGTTAGTGAGGACAAGGCAAAGAGCATCATGAACAGCATCGGAAGGTCGCTGACGAACGGAATACCATCGCTTTTTTACCGAGTACCATAGAATTTAAGTAACCAGAGAATGAAAGAAAGTCGTGAGATCATCCAGAAACCGCTCAACGAGCCGGTTGAATTGGAAAGGCATTTTGAACCGCAGATCGTACCGGGGTCGGGACGCTACCCGGCGTATAGAGATAACTACGCAGCAGAAGGTTTTCAGCTTCGGGATTACTGGAAGGCGATAAGGAAGCGGTTATGGCTCGTCGCGGGAATTGCTGTTCTGGTCACGACTCTGGCTGCCATCTACATGGCTCGAAAGCCGAATATCTATGCCGCGACAGCGCGAATCCAGGTCGACCTCGAACAGATGAACCCCGATCTGGTTACGCCCGATCGGCAGCGCCCGCTTTCGAATCCGGATCCGTCCTACTTCAACACCCAACTCCAGCTTCTCGATTCCGAGAGTCTTCTGCGTCAGGTCGTCAAGGAACACAGCCTCGACACGAACAAGGAATTTCTGACGGCCCGGCCTGAAGGCACGGGCATCTTGCGAGCGATGCTTAAAGCAATCGGACTTGCGAGCGACCCGAAGAAGGACTCGGCCACGGACGAGCTTTCGGTCGCTGCAAATTCATCGCTTATCTCATCGGACGAAATTGCCGAAGCTGTCCGGCTTGCCCCGTATGTCGACATCATTCGAAAGAATATGAGTGTCGATCCGGTTCGCGAGTCGCGGGCGACGGTGAAGGACACGCGTCTGATCGAAATATCTTTCCGTCACACAAACCCGCAGTTGGCGGCTTTCGTCGTCAACAGCATTGGTGAGACCTTTGTCACGTCCAATCAGAACAAGCGCTCTGGCACGAGCCGCAAGACGAGCGATTTTCTCCAGAACCGAATTACAGATCTGCAGTCTGAAATTCGTTCAGGTGAACTCGAACTCGTCGAGCTGAAGCAGAGCGAGCGGATCCTCAAAACCGGCGGAGCCGGGAGCGAACAAACTATCGTCCTCGACCGTCTTGCCGGGCTGAACAAGCAATTACTCGAGGCGGAGAATAAGCGAAAGAATGCCGAAGCCCAGTACATGGCTATCAAAGATTCTCCGGAGGCGATCACAGCGCTGGCCGAAGCCGAGAACCAAAAATTCATTCAGGATCGGGAGACCGCGATCCTAGCCGTTCGCAACGACACGTATAAGAAGATCGCCGATTATCGCGCCCAGCGAGCCAAGCTTCTCCAGGAATACAAAGAATCCGCGCCTGAAATTGTCGAGGTCGACACGCAGATCCGCAGCCTTGAAGATTCGCTTGGCAAGGTCGTCGAAGACAATACCCAAAAGGTCCAGAATCTTCGTGATCGAACCGCGAAGCTTCTCGTCGATAATTTGCGGACAAAATATGTCCAGGCAAGGTCCGAGGAAGACAAGATCCGCGGAGCGTACGACGCCCAATATAACGAAGCCCAGGTCCAGAATGTCGGTGGTGTGCGGTTGAGGTTGCTCGAGCAGACGATCGAAACAAATCGAGGCTTTCTTGAGAACCTTCGGAAACAGCAGAGCTCGAACGACGTCGCCTCGCAGGGTTCGGACAACAACATTAGTGTTGCGGGCTTCGCGATTCCGCCCGAACAGCCGGTATCTCCGAGCAGGGTCATGACGGTCATCGCGGCGCTCTTCTTGTCCACACTTTTCGGGATGGGTTTGGCCCTGTTCCTCGAATACCTCGACGACACGATCCGCACGACCGAAGAGATAGAAACTTATCTACAGCTTCCGGCTCTCGCAGCGATCCCGACGATGGATTCGATGCCGAAGCGGAAGTTGCTGCTCGTCGGGGCTTCGAACGAAGAAGTCGAGGACGGACCTAACTCCGAATTGCTGATCTCTGCCGACTCGCGATCGTCGCTTGCTGAAGCGTATCGACAACTGCGTACTTCGATACTGCTGTCGACCGCGGGACATGCTCCGAAATCATTGCTGATAACTTCGAGCCTGCCATCCGAAGGCAAGACGACAACGGCGACCAACACGGCGATCAGCCTGGCTCAAACGGGAGCGAAGGTACTGATAATCGACGCTGACATGCGCCGGCCGCGGCTGCATTCAGTTTTCAATATCGAGAACGGTGACGGTCTGAGTACCATCCTTTCGACGGAGCTTACCGAGCAGGAGATCCTTAAGATCGTTAAACAAGACGCGGGAACCAAACTTAACCTGCTCACGTCCGGACCGATCCCGCCGAATCCGGCGGAGCTTATCGGATCCGAGCAGATGGCGAATCTTCTAAAGTTGCTCTCGGTCCATTTCACACATGTCGTTGTCGATTCGCCGCCCATCACTTCGTTTACCGATGGCGTGCTGATCGCGTCAATGGTCGATGGCGTGATCCTTGTCGTACACTCGGGCAAGAGCTCACGACAGGTCGTCCGTCGAGCCCGACAGCTGTTGCAGGATGTCGGCGCGAAGATCTTTGGTGTTGTGCTGAATAACGTAAATCTTCGCTCGCAGGATAATTACTATTACTATCAGAGTTATTATCACCGCAACAATTACCGGCCGAGCGACGAGCAGTAGTAGAATATGGCCGCCTTTTGAAACGCGTGCGTTTAGAAAGGCGGTCGTATTGCGCGAATTGGAACTTCAACGGCAATTATCAAAATGATCTCGCCCGACAAAAGAATTTTTATCGCCGGAGCCGGTGGGATGGTCGGCAGTTCCGTTGTACGAGTTCTAACGCAGAACGGGTTCACACAACTGCTGACTCCGTCTTCAGCCGAAACAGACTTGACGGATCAGCACGCCGTGCGAGAATTTTTTGCGTCGGCGTCGCCGGAGATCGTCGTGATTGCAGCAGCGAAGGTCGGCGGGATCCTGGCAAACAATACGTACCGGGCTGACTTCATCTATCAAAACTTGATGATCGAGGCGAACGTCATTCACGCAGCGTTCGAATCCGGTGTAGAAAAACTGATCCTCCTCGGTAGCTCGTGCATCTATCCGAAAGAGGCGGCCCAGCCGATGCGGGAAGAAGAACTCCTTTCGGGTTTCTTGGAATTCACGAACGAACCGTACGCCATCGCCAAGATCGCAGGGATCAAACTTTGCGAAAGCTATTTTCGACAGCACGGTTCTAACTTCTTTTCGCTGATGCCGACGAATTTATACGGCCCGAACGACAACTTCGATCTGGAAACTTCGCACGTAATCCCGGCCCTGATGCGAAAGTTTCACGAGGCGAAAAAGAGCGGCGAATCCAGCGTGCAAATTTGGGGAAGCGGCCGCCCGCGACGCGAATTTATGCACGTGAATGATCTTGCGGATGCGATCGCGTTTGCAGTAAACAAGATCGAGGCCGGCGACATTTACGATCACGGGATCTCGCATCTCAACGTCGGTACCGGAGTTGACCTGGCAATTATCGAGGTCGCGGCAATCATAAAGGACATCGTCGGATTTAATGGTGATATCGTGTACGACGATTTGAAGCCTGACGGAACGATGCGAAAACTTCTCGACGTTTCGCGAATGCACGACCTTGGATGGACTCATAAGATTGAATTGGGCGAGGGGTTGGAAAGAGTTTACGAATGGTACCTTCAGCATTTGCCGGCGACCGGTGAGTCTATCCCCGCCTAGTTTACGTACGTATGAAAAAAGCTCTGATCACCGGCATTACAGGACAAGACGGCAGCTATCTTACCGAGCTGTTATTGGAGAAAGGATACGAGGTGCACGGTATCATCCGCCGCTCGAGCTCGTTTAATACCGGTCGCATCAATCATCTTTACGAAGACCCTGAGGTGCTGAACAAGCGCCTGTTCCTTCACTACGGCGACCTGATCGACACGAGCAGTCTCAATCGTTTGCTCGAGAAGATCGCGCCCGACGAGATCTACAACCTCGCCGCTCAGAGCCACGTAAAAGTGTCATTCGAGATTCCCGATTACACGGCGCAGGTCGATGGGCTGGGCACATTAAGGTTTCTCGACGCGATCCGCGAAACCGGGCTTCGACAGGTCAAGTTCTACCAGGCATCGACATCGGAGCTCTTCGGAAAAGTGCAGGAAATTCCGCAAACGGAAAAGACTCCTTTTTACCCGCGATCACCGTACGGGGTCGCAAAGCTTTTCGGCTATTGGACAATCGTAAATTATCGCGAGGCGTACGGCCTTTTCGCTTCGAACGGGATCCTTTTCAATCACGAATCACCGCGACGCGGAAAAACTTTCGTCACAAAAAAGATCACGAGGGAAGTCGCTCGAATCGCACTTGGCCAGTCCAAGGTCCTCGCTCTAGGGTGTCTTGACGCGAAGCGCGATTGGG
>JANMUW010000406.1:0-14226 GCA_031392105.1 Acidobacteriota bacterium
GCTGCCTTCTTTCACCGCGAACATGGAGGGTGTCGGTCAGACCGAAATCAAATCGCAGGTCGCGTATTCTGCCCCGGATCGTTTTTACGTGAAGTATCTTGTCGGGACCGGTGCGGGAATGGAGATGATCTGGATCGGCAAAGAGTCGTACACGAACCTCAACGGTAAATGGAGCAAGAATCCGACCGCTAACAATTCGATACCGAATCTGCGCGACTCGTTTACCGAAGAGGGTTTGAAGACGCTCACCGACGTTAAGTTCGAGGGCGAGGATACCGTCAACGGCAAGCCCGCTCTTGCTTACTCGTACAAGAACGTCACGCCGGTTGGCAGTCATCCGTTCACTTCGAAGATCTGGGTGGGTGAAGATTCGGGTGTGCCGATGAAGATCTATGTCGAATACACGAACGGCATGCTCAAGAATATGACGGTCAATTACGATACCGAATCGAAGGTAACGATCGAGCCGCCTGTTAAATAGAGTGGTAATGCTGGGCTAGCAAATTAAATTTTGGGCTAAAGCCCGGCTCGGTGTTTGATCCCGGTCCTCCACCAAGGCGGAGGCAATTGATAAGAAAGTGACGACAGAAAAAAATAATAACTTGATCACCCTCGACGGTCTGCAAGTGCACTACCGTCTCGGCGGCGGGCTCTTTAGCGAGGCAAAGATCGTCAAAGCTGTCGATGGAGTGTCCCTCGATATACAAAGGGGTGAGACGCTTGGGCTCGTTGGCGAATCGGGCTGCGGAAAATCGACTCTCGGTAAGGCGATACTTCGTCTGACCGAACCGACCGGGGGACGTGTTCTTTACAATGGAAAAGATCTTGCTCACTTGCCGCAGTCAGCGATGCGCGAACAGCGAAAGCATCTGCAGATGATCTTTCAGGATCCGTACGCTTCGCTGAATCCGAGAATGACGGTCGGCAACATCATCGGTGAGCCGATCCGCACGTTTGGCCTTGCGAATGGAAGTTCGGTGAACGAGAAAGTAGAAAGCCTGATGGAGACGGTCGGTCTCAGCCGTCGGTTCATCAAGCGATATCCACACGAGTTCTCCGGCGGGCAGCGCCAGCGTATCGGCATCGCACGCGCACTCGCGGTCGATCCGGAATTTATCGTCGCGGATGAGCCGATCTCGGCACTCGACGTTTCCATCCAGGCTCAGATCATGAACCTGATGGAGCGCTTGCAAGCGGAAAAGGGATTGACTTACCTGTTCATCTCCCATGATCTGCGAGCCGTTCGCCATCTATCCGATCGCGTCGCGGTGATGTATCTCGGAAAGATCGTCGAACTCGCCGACGGGAAAGATATCTACGCCGAGCCGCTGATGCCGTACTCGAAAGCACTTATCTCAGCCGTTCCTGTTCCCGATCCTGAGATCGAAGCGACCCGCGAACGGATCATCCTAAAGGGCGATGTGCCGTCGCCGATCAATCCACCCGCCGGCTGTCATTTTCACACACGTTGTTCATTTGCGATCGATGACTGCAAACGGATCGTTCCCGCGCTCACCGAGATCAAGCCGCGTCACTTCGCCGCCTGCATTCGCATCAACCCCGAGCATCCGCATATCGAACACAACTCAGGCATGGGTGCGATCGGGGAAGGTGAAGCAATAGCTGCCGACTAATTGGTGTGAGGGTTCTTTTTCTTGTTGAGTGGTCCCGGCTTTGCGATTTTCTCCCATGAGTTGCCTCCGCCTTCAGCCGGAGGAAAACGATTTGCCAGGACGCGGCTTTAGCCGAACATTTGTGAGAGTTAGTACGGCGAATTCCGGTTTACAAAATATATTGGCTGCTTCGAAAGGGTCTACGATAAAATGCCGGAGGCAACTTGGTCGACGCGTGATTCGGCTAAAGCCGAATTTCTTGGGAGACCCAACCTCCGGCTGACGCCGGAGGCAATTCATAAGAGAACAAAAAAAAGACCCAAGCTCCGTCTGAGGCCGGTGCCATTCGTAAGAGAAAAAAAAGAGGCTCGCGAATTCGCGAGCCTCTCTTCACAACAAGCCGAGATATGAATGATTGTTAGTAGCTTGTTGATGCCGTGTTCGACTTGTCAGTCGTATCGTTGTTTGCCGCGTCGCGGAGAGCCTTGACCCGATCGTGTGCAGCCTGAACGGCAACGTACTGGGTTTGCACGGTCTCCAGGATGTTAGCCGGAAGAGCTTCTTCCAAAGCACTCTTGTATGAGGCCTTCGCCGAATCTTCGCCGCGTTCGCATTCGTTGAGAATTGCGCCTTCATCCTTGCCTGTTACGGCCGATTTGATATTGATCCAGCCGCGATGGATCGCCGCTGCGACACTGCCCGATTTTTCCGGATCACCACCGAGCGACTGCACGAGGGACTGAAGCTCGCCTGCGAACTGTGAACGTTGCTGCGAGAATTCATAAAATAGCGATTTCAGGTCCGAGCGCTCGACGCCTTCGGCTGCTTCCTTAAATCCGTTCTGCCCGTCTTTGCAGGTTTCGATCAATCCGTTGAGTGTTGAGATGACGTCGTCGTTCGACAGGGTCGTCGAATCAAAAGTCGCATTACTGTTAATCGGTTTCGTAGCTTCGTAATCGTTGATCATGAAAATTTACCTCCCTGAAAATGAAAAATATCTGAAAAATTTATTGCTGCTCTAATCTGTTCAACAATCAACGTGCCAGAAGAATAACGCCAGCAATAAGGCGGGTTTCGCGAATGCGGGCGTAAGGATCGTGCAATCGAACGAGACAATTGTGCATTAATGCATTGCAGGCGCGACGAAAACTTGATCGATTCAGAAAAATAAACGCGGTCGGCCCTCTGCGGACTCCAAACTCTTCACCGTCTGTGACATAATCCTTAAAAAACATCCCATCTTTTTCGTGAAATCGCCGCCAGATTGGGTCTATTAATGCACAGAAGCAAAACCCTGAGCACCGGCGAATAAGCGATCTGACCCGCTTGCCGGTCAAGTTGTACCTGATCTTGATGAGCCCACAAGTAGCTAAAAAGCAGAGGATGTTGGACCGCATCGCCGAGGAGAACGGCGTCGCGGTTGTCGTGCTGGACGAAAACTCGAGTGAAGTTTCGGTCTCGAATAACAACTCGATATGCGCAGCACTGACGGCATCGCCCGACTTTCGACCCAAATGCGCAGAGTATTGCGGCGTGGCATTTCGACATACGAACCTCGGCGAGGCCTTCGAGTACCGTTGCTACGCCGGCCTCACGTGCAAGGCAGTTCCGGTCGTCGACCGCGGGAAGCGTTTCGTCGCGATCGTCGGACGAACATTTACCGAATCGGAGCAATATCGTGAAGCGACCGACCGTGCGATCGCGGGCGATTGGGCCGAGTTTCAACCGAACGAGTTTTTTGAGAATGTCCTAGTCGCGGGTTCGGTTGCGAACATTGATAAAGCGGCAGGTGAATTGTCCAGATTTCGAGCAGAGCCGGCCGAAGACATTTTGGGCCTCGACGCAAAACCTAAGGCCGAGCCAGAAACAGTCGAACCGCAGATATCGCAGACGCCGGCGGACGCGATAACCAGGCTGATCGAGAAATTCAACGCGAGCCCGGTCGAACCGAGGGCGCCCGCACAGCCCGCAGAAAAAGATCGCACAGTCGAGGTCGGAGCACTGCGAGCGCTGTACGGGCAACTGGCGAAACTGACCTATGAGGAAGCTTGCTCGACAGCCCTCGATTTCATGGCCAACCGCTTCGGAACAAAGTCACTGGTTTGGCTAGAGAAAAAAGACAACAGGTTTCTTCCGGTAGCGGCCGTGGGCAGCCTGCTCGAGACACCGATCAAGATCGGGATAGCGGCAGATAATCAGCGGCTGATCGACGCCTCAAATCAGGAACGTCCCATCGAACTCCGGGAACGAATGATCGATAGCGAACAGCGATCAAGCCGAACACTGAATCTGTTCACGTCGTCTGTCGGAGGCGAGATCCGCGGTGGGATCGGTGTCGAAGGGGAGTTCGACGACGCTCGATCACGCGACATAGCCCTTTTCGCTCGCCGGATCGGACCGCAGATCGAGATACTTCGGCTCAGGCGTGAGGTTTCAAATCGAGAGTGGGTCAACCGGGCAGTGAGCCGGTTCAATGAGAGCCTGAAACGGATCGACGCGGAGGATTTCTGGACACATGTAACGCAGGTTTCTGCCGAGCTGATCCAATCTGAACGAGCGTCTTTACTTCTTCGCAACGAGGAGACCGAGGGCTTGATCGCGAAGGCGGTGATTGGCGCACGGATAGATCTTTTTGCCGATCCGCATATCGGCGAACGGGTGTCGAGTCTTGTATTGGACGACGGAAATCCCGTCGTCGTCGAAGACATTAGGCGGATCGGTATTAAAGCCGCTCCCGCCGCATGGCAATACAAGACTTCGTCATTTCTCAGCTACCCGATACTGATCGGCGAGCGGCGCATCGGCGTCATGAACTTTACCGACAAGGTGACCGGCGACGCCTTTGGCGAACGCGATCTTGAGCTGCTGCGGTCGATCGCGCCACAAATCGCCGTCGCGCTCGATCGCACTGTCTTGAAGGACAAAGCAGGCGAATTCGAACAGCTATCCGTGACCGATCCGCTTACCGGACTTCTGAATCGTCGATATCTTGAGAAGCGTCTGATCGAAGAGATCCAGCGTTCGAAGCGGCACAGATTTCCGATGAGCCTGATGATGCTGGATGTCGACCAATTCAAATCGTATAACGACATGTTCGGCCATCCGGCGGGCGATACTGCGTTGAAGATCGTCTCGAATATTTTGCAGGACATCCTGCGTGGGGCTGATGTTGCGGCCAGGTACGGCGGTGAAGAGTTCGCCATCTTGCTGCCGCAGACTACGGCGATAGAGGCGGCGGCGATCGCCGAGCGTTTACGGCAGCGGATCGAACATACTGAGTTTCCGAAGCGAAAGGTTACCGTGAGCATCGGTATTGCTTCGTGTTCGAATGAGATCGACACGCCGGACGATCTCATCGGCGCGGCAGACCACGCTTTGTACGAAGCAAAGAACCACGGCCGAAATAATGTGCGCGTTTACGACGGCTTCGGTAAATCGTTCAGCGAGAAGATTCACTAGATGCCCGGATCGAACGAGAAAAAAATAATGGCCGGACGAGAGCCGGCGGCTTTTGTCGGCCGGGATGGCGAGATCGGCCGTCTTGCCGCGCGGGCCCGATCAGCACCCGATCACGGCGGACTTCTCCTCCTCGCGACGCCTGGCGCCGGTGCGTCCGAGCTGCTGCGACAAGCTTACGACCGGATCTTCAATGAGCAGCGCGAAATAATTCCGTTCTATTTTTCGATTCGCCCGAACTTCAGGACCGGCCGCGAGATCGCCGAAGATTTCCTTAACGAATTTATCCGACAGGTTGTTGCGTTCCGGCGTCACGATCCGACGGTCGTGCGTTCGTCCGCGGGTCTAGACGAACTCGCCGAGTTGTCCTTGTCCGTAAGCGGTATCTGGATCGATCGCCTGATAACCACTGCGCGGAACTCGTCCGACGGACGAGCGTTTCTCCGCACCTGTTTGAGCGCTCCGATAAGGGCCGCAGCAAACGGCGATCACACGTTCGTCATGATCGACGACGTACACCATCTGTTGAACATTGACGGCGGCCTCACTTTTTTCGATGAGTTGAAGGACATCTTCGAGCACAGCGGCGTCAATTTTCTGATCTCGGGTTACCGGCGGTTTCTCAATGCTCAGATGGATTGCGATCGGGTGGAACTCAACAACCTCGATTTCGAGCCTGCCGGAAAACTTGTCGACGCCTTCACGAATGAATACGGATCACCGATCTCGGAACAATCGCGCGATCTTGTCGCGACCCAGCTCGACGGAAATCCATTGCTGATGCGATTGTTGGTTCGCGATGCTGCGGATTCGGGTGCCGGACTGGAGAGATTCGAGGACGTTCAAAAAGCGTATGCCGACGCGATGTTCGACGGACGAATCGCACGTCGATTCGGCGAGCTGTTTTCTCTTGCGTGCGGCGACGTGGAGATCGAGCGAAGCGTTTTGCGGTTGCTCTCCGAGATTGGATCAAGCAGTTCAGGAAAATTGGATCTTGAGCTTTGGCGTCGAAGGCTTCGGCTTGGCGAAGCGGAATCGGCGAAGTTGCTTGATAGATTGAATGCGAGTGAGCTCATTCGTACCACATCAAACAGCGTCGAAGCCGTCACGGACAACATTCCCCTCGCCGATCACATTTCAGCTCGTGTTCAATTGATGACGGCCAACAGCCGTGCAAACGTTTTTGGCGATTCACTCGGCGAATACATAAAACGCTCGCCGGAGATCATGGCGCGGCGTTACCGTGCAACCTCGTCGATCGGGGTTCGGGAAATTCTCGGTGCGTTCGACGGGCGAAAGGTGGCGACACTCCTACTCGACTACGGCGAGTTCCGCGACGACTTCAAAGCCGCCACCGGCACCGAAGTTTTCGATGCGGCGAAAAGTTCACCTGCCATAGCTTTGCCGCGGATCTTCTTTACAACTTCTGCCGTCTCTTTTTACAAGCCGCTTAGCCAGATCGCGGAGTCGGAGCGTTCAGCGATCGCACTAGGTTTCGAAGCCGGCGACGCGAACTCTAAGAATGAGATCGTTTGGATAGCTGCGGAGATCGATTCGAAATTAGAAGCGGACCGCGAACTTGCCGAATTCTGGTGCGACCGGTTGGAAGCCGCGGCCGTGATGTGCGACTTCGAGCATTTCCGGATCTGGCTCATCGCACCCGAAGGTTTTTCGGCTGCGGCACTCGAAGTTTTGAAACAGCGGAACGCATATGGCTCGAGCCGGCGTCAATCGGATCTGCTCCGCCGGTTCCTGAATGTGCCGGTCTCGAAATCGGATGAGCTTGCCCCGAACGAGTACGAGATCGTGATACCGATGGATGGCGATGCGGAGATGATCGCTGCACATGCGGTCGAAGAGATCGCCAGACGTCACAATCTTGATTCGAGATCGATCAATCAGATCAAGACCGCTCTTATCGAGGCTTGTATCAACGCCTCGGAACACAGCCTCAGCCCGGACCGGAAGATCTATCAGCGATTCCGGATCGAAGATGACCGCGTCGTGCTGACGGTTTCCAATCGTGGATTGCGTCTCGACGCACGCGGCACCCAGGATGAGCCGGACGACAGCCGTCGTGGTTGGGGGCTGAAGCTGATGAGAAAGTTGATGGACGAGGTCACGATCGAGGACGTCGATGACGGGACACGGATCGTAATGACGAAATATTTGAAGGCGGCGTGAATAATGCGGAACGCGGAACGCGGAATGCGGAATTCGAAGGGCAGTCTTCGGGTCCAATGAACCATATTTCCTTCATGCTCCAGCAACAAGAATTCCGCATTCCGCACTCCGCATTCCGCATTTCCCAGAAATCTATTGTGTTCTTCCCGCCATTGTGTTAAAAACTTCCTCAAGCAAGTCGCGCCGCCTATACCATTACAAGGAAAATAATTAAGTGACCTCAGAACCCGAAACCGCGATAGCGGATGATAAAAGTGCCGTTGTGTTCGCCGGCGACTATCTCAACAAATTGTCCGGTGAGCAGATCGAGCGAGAATGCCGGACGAAACTAAACGAAGGCTGTACCGAGCTGATCGTTAATTTTTCAAAGACGGAGATAGTCAACAGCATCGGTGTATCGATCCTCCTCGGCGTCATAGATTCGGCGAAGGGAACCGGTGCCCGCGTGGTTTTTTCAGACGTAAGAGAAGAGACCGCCGAGTTGTTCGACATGCTGGGGCTTACAAGACATGTTGTGATCGCGTAGGACGGAGGGTTAGTCCGTCCCTTTGAGTTAGTCTAGGATTCACTGGGGGAGAACCACCCCGTCCGCCGAAGCGGCGGCCACCCCTCCTTCGTAAGGAGGGGAGTTAAGAATTGAAAATCCAGGAATTCAAATCAACAAACTTCCGGCAGATGACTGAGACGAAGAGCAAGCTCATTCATACCTTTGGTGCGCTTGCCGAGATCGGTCAGGAAGTCGCAAACGTTAAGGACTTTCACGAGACGATGCGGACGTCGCTGCATCTGCTGCTTGGCTCGCTGGCGATCATGCGCGGCGGTGTCGCGCGATATTCGCGATTCGAACATTCGATGCAGATGGTCTCGGCCCGCGGTCTCGGTGATGAGTTTCCGCTCTCGCTGTCGCTTTGTTATGAAGACGAGAGACAGTTCTTAGCTAATGGGCTCGACCCGATCGAAGTTTCCCAGGCGCAGGTTCTGCCATTCGTTCAAGTTTATAACAACAGCCTTGAGCGGACGCAGATCGATCTCATCGTACCGCTTGTCATCCGTGATGAAATGGTGGGTTCACTTTTCCTCGGCGAAAAAGCGACCGGCGAACCTTATTCGAGTTACGATCGCGATATCATCTCCGCGATGGGCCGGCACATCGGCGGAGCTATCGCGCAGCGGAACATGCTCGCCGATCTCGAGCGGCAGGCTGACGAGAATCGAAAGCTTTTCGATACTCTCAAGACAACATACAGGGATACGGTAAGTGCGTTCGCCGCCGCGATCGATTGCAAGGACAGGTATACCGAGGGTCACTCAGTCCGTGTCGGGAAATACTCGGAGATCATCGGAGCTGAGTTGGGCTGGGGCGAGGACGAGATAGAAGGGGCGGCCGTTGCCGGTTATCTTCACGACGTCGGAAAACTGACAGTCGAGCGAAAGATTATCAACGCACCGTATCGGATCAACGCGAAAGAATCAGCCGAGCTGAACCGCCATCCGGCCGTCGGCTACGAGATCCTGCTTCCCATACATCACCCGTACACGGATGTTCCGCTTGCGGCGAAATATCATCACGAGCGGCTCGACGGCCGCGGCTATCCCGACGGGCTTTACGATCGCAACATTCCGTACATTGCAAAGCTCGTCAATCTCGCGGATTCATTCGACGCGATGACAACCGACCGTCCATACAAGCGCCGCCGCCCGGCGAGCGAAGTGTTTGATGATCTGCAAAGGAATTCCGGCAAGCAATTCGCACCCGAGATCGTCAATGCATTTTTCCGCGGGATGCTAAAAGAGCTGACCGGCGAGACAAAAGAAAAACGTTTCCGCAAGCTACTCGGCCGCGAATACATGGAAGCCGAAGGCCTCGTCCCGATACTCCGACGAGCCCTCAACGGCATGTCCCCCACCTCACCGCTGACCTTTATTAATTCCGACTGAATTTTTATTCTCCTCGTTTGACACGCACAGTTCCGGTTTTTTACCTACGAACTCTCATTGCTGCTCAATCAGATTCGCTCCTTCGTGGACGATCTGATAAACGATGTTCCATTTCCATTGAAAAGAAGTGTTTCCGCACTGATCTTTGGCTGAACCTAGGTGTAATCCAGCGCGCAGCTGATTTTGATTCTTGCAAGAATCTACAAGCGGCTCTACGACCAAAGAGCGCGTTGTTCGTTCATCAGCTAATTGAGAAGCGATTCACAAGAGCCATGGGCGATCTATGGAATCCAGGTTATTCATGAAAAGGCTAACTGGCCATAAGGTTGTTTTTTAATTTTGAGTAAGCGTTGGCGGAATCTTGTTCCGTTATTTGAGATTTCAGTCGTATAGATCGCTTCTCCCTCGCCACTGACCTTCATCAATCCAGATTAACTAAGGAACAAAAGTCGACGGCAAAGGTACGTCGCCACTCAATCCGAAGCTCGTGATCACGATGCCGCCGGTCGAACGGTTGATGTACCAGACGCCGTTGCGGAAAACGGCGATGTCGGCGCGTGCGTCGCCGTCGTAATCGGCCGGAACAGGCGTATCCGTAGATATGCCGAAATTCACGAATCGATTTCCTACTGCGCTGCCGACGATATACCACGTGCCGTTTGACGGCCGGTAGACCGCGATATCGTCTTTTCCATCGCCGTCATAATCAGCCGGGACTGCCTTGTCGCCGGATGTTCCCCAGTTAATGATCTCTCCTGAAGAATAGCTCGCCTGCGAACGGCTGATCAGCCATTGACCGCTACTGAAAGTCGCAAAATCTCCACGGCCATCGCCGTCGAAATCGCCGACGAGGGGAGTCGTTCCCGGATATGGGCGAGAGATCAGTATCGATCCGTCGGTGCTGCGACGCACCCAGAATTGCCCGGTCGATGGGCGGAAGATCGTGTGATCGGCTTTGTTATCGCCGTCGAAATCTTCGGTCAATGCAACGTCGCTCGGAACGCCCCACGAGACGTACGAGATGGTTGAGGTCGCGCTTAGCAAAGTGTAGTAGTCGGGCGATGCTCCGTCGGCTGTTGCGCGAAATACAGTGAAGTCCGCTTTTCCGTCGCCATCAAAATCATCTGCTATGGGCTTGTCCGTGGCGATACCCCAGTTCACAGCCGCAAATCCTGACAACGATCGATCGAGGTACCAGTTTCGATCCGAAGGCCTGAACACCGACACGTCCGATCTTCCATCGCCGTCAAAATCCGCTCGTGCGGGCCGACGGAATTGTTGGGGAAGATCAAACGCTTCGGTGACGACCGTGTTGTTGTTTCCCGTTCCCACGTTCTGGATTGACGCCGAAGAACCCATCCCGCGAATAGCGAAGCCACGCCACACGGCTCCGGCATCGTTGGGATCGGAAATCGCGGCGGCGCTGATTATCGCATCGCGCGCTTGCAGCATCGTCGGATTCAATGGCACCAGCTTCATTCCATCAGTGACATATTGGATCACGCGACGGTTGCCCTCTTCGGCAAAATGACGGCCGATCAATTGGTTGCGGACCTCCCAGAGTGTGAGTGCCCAAACTTCACCCAAATTGTGTATCTGATCGCACGGTTGTGAGCCGCCTGAAGTCGAGATGACCGGATTGCGGGGGTAAGCGCTGCTTGGGTTTGTCAGCGGCGTTCCGATGAATGTGTCGCAACCAGAATTCAAATATTTGAACGTGAGCGGATTGTGCGGCAGGCCATTCGGCCCGTTCGAAGCTCGAGCTGCGACCGGGAACCGGCGAAGTCCGTAATAATAATTGGAATCATAGGTCGGACTTATCAGGTAAGATGCGTACCCCACTAGAGCGTGTGTTCCGAGCGGATCGTCGGCGGGTTCGGACAAAAGCGCAAAGGCGTAAAAATCGGACCAACCTTCGCCCATTCCGCGCGCCATGTTCGAACCAAGACCGGTAGTGTTGCCGATCAAACGGATCGAGAGACCGTGGGTCATCTCATGTACCACCATCTGGGAATCCAGGGCACCATCGCGATCGGGCGTCGATCCTGTCCAGACGAACATTTGCAGGCGGGACCGCGTTCCGTCGGCGGGGACTGCGTGGTTCGCGCCGTTCGTGCCCGAGCCGTCCTGTATCTCGAACGAGACGCGATCAGCTTCGGCTCCGCCGCGTCCGAAGTTGAAATGCTGAAAATTTCGCGATTGTTCGTTAAATCCGAAGCGGTACATCTCGTCGTGCCAGCGGTTGATGAGATAAAAGCCGTGCGTGATCACGCCCTGTTGAAACGGACTCGGTGGATAGGTTTGCGTTCCGGGCAGCGGATCTTCTCCGGGTGGAGGAATTCCGGGCGCCGGATTGTAAGTGTAGTTGAAAACGCGGGTCGGGGTGCCGAACGCCCAGCCGTTGTCATCAACGCCGTTGGGTACGATCCGGTCGATGCCCGTCTCGACGTTGTTGCCATCGGTGATGTTCGGATTGGCGGGCGTGCGGACCGGAAGTCCGGTGTCGGGTATCCAGCCGAGATCATTGAATGTGTATGGAGCTTCGTTTCCGATCAGCGTAAAGTTCACGCGCGGGACGGCAGTTGGTTGTGCGCAGCCCGTGGGCGCGAGGCATCCCGGCGAGAAGGGCGAAGGACTGTCAGCCGTTTTCATCAAACTTGTAAGGTTTCCGTAGACATTATACGTCGCGGAGTTGGCTTGATGAGCGACTATGTCTTTCCTCCATAGCAGCGTGCCATCGGCGTCAACGACGACATAATAGGCAGGCCCGTCGGTCCAAAGCAGAACTCGCCACGCTGGTCGGACGACTCCGTTGCCGATCGGAAAGTAGAATCTCTCGGCGACGATCTTGTCGGAAAACGCGGCGGCACGAAATTCGACTTGAGTGGATCTGGCCGAATCTTGTCGTGTCAGATCACTTGCAGTGACCGGGACACCGATCTTGTCCGCGGCGCGAATGACTGCTGTTTCAGGTGTGCCGAAATCGGAACTCACATTCGCGGGATCGATTCCCGGAGCGAGACTGTTAATAACCCGGAACATCTCATTGCGTAGTGAGAAGCCTGCTTTTACTTCCGCAGCGAACACGGGAATCTCGCCGATCCGTTGTTCGAAATGAACAAAAGAAAGATTGCCGTCGGGATTGGTGTAGTCCGCAGTCTTGTGCAATTGCGTCTGGTCGTTGATTCGGAAGACGTCGCGATTCGCGCTTAGGAAATCGGTGAGAACACGAGCCCGTGAACCGTTCCCAGCTCTCGTCAGAGGCTCCTCGAGTTGATGGGCCGCGACGACCTCGACGACACCAAGCGGAGCGTTGTAGTCGATCTTGAATTTTGCACCCGCGCTTGCAAGATCCGGTCGGATCTCACTGCTTAAGGGTCCGCGCATGCTGGCAAGCTTTGCTGTCGCTTCCGCAGAAGTGTCCGTTCGAATATCGTAGTTCTCTAGAAGAGATTCTGTCACCTGAGGTGGATTACCAGCTTCGACCGTTTCTATAAGAGTTGATCGGTACGAAAAGGCGATTACGGCGACGGCGATGAGCGCAGCGAGGACCAGCAGTTTCATTACGGAGTCTCCTATATTGAATCAAGCGAATGAAATGTTCGGTTTGCGAGAAGTATTATTTACGATTGTTGGCCCGGAAATCAAGAAATCCCGGGACTTTCCAAAAGCTGAATGAATTTCTTCGCGGCTAGCGACAGATTTCGGTCTGTTCTGTAGATGACGCCGACGGGGCGGACCCATTCCTTTTCGGCGAGCTTCACAACCGCAAGTTGCCCCGAGCGCAGTTCATCGACGATCGAGGGAAGGGGGACGATAGCAAGACCGAAGCCGACCTGGACCGCGCGTTTAATAGTTTCGATATTGTCAAACTCGGCGACCTTTTTGACTTCAACGCCTTTAGCTTTGAGAATCTTGTCGGTTGCCTTCCGCGTCGGAGTATCGCGTTCGAATAGGACCATGTCGAGGCCATTCAAGTCCTTCGCACGGACCTGTTTTTTCTTAGCAAACTTATGGTCCGGCGCACAGATCAGAACCAGCCGATTGGCCGGCATCTGCGTTACGGTGAGACCGCGCTTTGCTTCGGGAAACGCGAGAACACCCAACTCGACGGTCCCGTTTAGGACGTCGCGGACGACGCGTGTCGTGCGCGAGTATTCGAGATCGATCTTTGCCGTCGGAAATTTCGACATGAATTCACCGACCTTTGCCGGAAGCTCGTGCAGACCGACGCTGTAGACGGTTGCGACCTTTACCGTGCCGCCGATCTTACCGACCAGTCCGCGAAGGCTTTCATGCAGCTGATCGTAGGCCGTCAGAACTGTCTTGGATTCGCGATAAAAGACCTCGCCGGCCGCGGTCAGTGTTACTTCGCGTCGTCCGCGCACCCGTTCGAGGAGGCGCCGTTTGAACTTTTCTTCAAGTGTTCGGATCTGCTGGCTGACGGCCGACTGGGTAATAAAGTTGCGCTCGGCGGCAAGCGAAAAGCTTTGGAGATCGACGAGGTCGCAGAATACTTTTAAAGTCTCGATGTGCATATCTCAAATGCGGAATGCGGAACGCGGAATGCGGAATTCGACTCGTGAAGGTTCCACACACTCATCAAGATGTTTCCGAGCGCTCAAGGTGAATACTTGAATTCCGCATTCCGCATTCCCCAATCCGCATTCATAAGCACCGCTCACTAATCCGCGTAGTGGATTTCATTTTATCTTATAAGATTTTGCCGGTATTATAAAAAGCAGAACAAGAGAATTGCCGATTGGCTGGTTTGGTTTTAGAATTTCAGCAATCGCGTAATTGGGATTGTCGGTCGGCTCGTCCGAACAAGATGGCAATAAAATTCAGCCACACTTTCTTGCTTAGAAAGCTGCACCAAATCACGGGCGTCGTTCCGCTGGGCGTTTTCTTTTTTGTGCACATGTATACGAACTCGGCGGCGATGAATGGCGCGAAGAGTTTCAATAAGCATGTGCAGGACATCCACGACATGCCGTATCTCATCTTTCTCGAGATCTTCGGCATCTTTATCCCG
>JANMUW010000494.1:0-9066 GCA_031392105.1 Acidobacteriota bacterium
GTCCTTCTTATTCGCACTACACCTCCGGTCTTCGCGAGAACCCCGCCGCCGTAGATCGTATTCTCCTCAAAATCTTCGCCGACGAACACCGCCCCGATTTCATCAAGGACGATGGTAATCAGATCGCCGCGACCCGCAGGAAGTCGATATTTCTTTTCAATCTCCAAGCCCATCGGAAAACCGCCCTTGTTGACGAGAACGCCAACACAAAAGCTCGACTACGATCTCCATTTACGATTGCCGTATCCACTTCCAGACCTCTGGAATGGTCGCGCGTTTGCCGTACATCAGCATCCCGATTCTATACACTCGAGAAGCCAGCCAGATCAATCCGGCGATAGTGACCGCATTGATTAGAAACGAGAGGCCGATCTGCCAAAACGGCGGTGTTTCGGAAAGGATTCGAACCGGCATCGTTATCGGTGCAAAGAATGGTGCGATAGAAACCCAGAATGAAAGCGTCGAGTTCGGATCGCGCACGACCGCGAAGCTAAAATAAAAACCGATCAGCATCAGCATGATCGGCGGGAAGGCGAACTGTCCACCCTCCTGAACCGTGGTAACCATCGAGCCGATCAGTGCAAATATCGAAGCGTAAATAAAAAATCCGAGGAGGAAAAAGATCAGGAAGTAAAGAATCATTAGCGGCGAGATCGACGGGAGTGCTCCCACTACAGCGGACAGGTCCGTTTGAAGCGCGATGATACTGACGAGCACCGCCGCCGATGCCACCCAGATCCCGAGTTGCGTAAGGCCCGCTAATCCCACACCGACAAGCTTCCCCATCATCAGTTCAAACGGACGTGCCGATGAAAACAGGATCTCGGCGATCCGTGTCTCCTTCTCCTCGACGACAGCACCCATGATCGCCTGGCCGTAAATTGCCAGGGTGATGTATATCATCAGTCCGATGACGAATGATGCGACGATCGTACCGCCGGTGTCCCGCTCTTCGCCGCGCTCGTCGATCCCCTTGGCATCCAGGTTCACGTCACGGCTCAGTTCTGCGAGGCGCACTTCGCTGATATTTGCATCAGCCAGGCGCTGCGATCGAACCGCCTCATTGAGAGCGTTCCTGAAAGTGCCATCGACAAAATCGCCGGCTTTGCGCGAGCGAAATTCGAAGGATGCCTCCTCGGAATTAATATCTTCGGGAATGATCAGATATGCGTCCGCATCGCCGTTGATGAGCATCGCATTAAGTTCAGGCCGGACACTGGCGGTAAGGGCTCCGTCAGTCGGGTAATCTATAAACTCGAAGCTCTCCACAAACTGCTCGGTGCCACGCTTCATCTGCTCTTCCTGCGTCGGAGTGAGATCTTCCAGGGATTTTTCGGACGCTCTTCGCGCCCTCGCTTCCATCTTGTCTGCCGAAAGATTTGCTTTGAGCCGCGGCTCGATCTTGCCGGTCGGATCCGCGACGATGATCCGCGTCGGCTCGCCTTTCAAAGAAAAAATGACCGCTGGAACCACCGCGAAACACGCAGCGAGAAACGGAAGCAAAAGAGTTCCGATCAGGAACGACCATTTCAGAACTACCTTCTTATACTCGTGCTTAACTACTGCAAGAAACTTTTTCATCCGTTATCCTTCGCTTTCGTGGCTTCCTCGTATTTTGTCGATGAAAATGTCGTTAAGACTCGCCTCGACTCGCTCGAATTTTGAAACGACCGCTCCCGAATCGATTAGCCTTCGCAACAAAAGCTGCGGGTCTGTTCCGTCGGCCAGGTGCACTATCGACTCGTCGGCATGTGCATCGATCTGTGTAACGGCCGTGCGGTCGCTCAGGATCTCGCTGCCGCCGTCGACTCGAAGCGCGATCAGATTTGTTCCGTAACTTTCTTTTACTTCCCTGAGGCTGCCTGAGATAACTTTTCGAGATTTATTTATGAGAAGGATGTCGCTGCATAGCTTCTCGGCCGTTTCCATCAAATGTGTCGAAAAGATTATCGTCTTTTCCTTTGTTTTGAATTCCGATATGACATCGATCATGAATTCGACATTGAGGGGATCGAGGCCCGAGAACGGCTCGTCGAGGATCAGCAGATCGGGATCATGAAGCACGGTCGCGATGAACTGAACCTTCTGCTGCATCCCTTTCGACAGATCCGTCGTCTTCTTCTTTTTCCACTCTCCAAGGTTCATCCTGTCGAGCCAAAAATCTATTTTCTTCTCGGCATCCGCGGTCGAGACCCCTTTGAGCGCCGCAAAATATCGGAGCTGATCGGCGATCTTCATTTTCTTGTAAAGCCCGCGCTCCTCAGGCAGATATCCTATCCGATCCTGCAAGGCCGGCGAGATCTTTTGTCCGAAAAGCTCGACAGAACCTTCGTCCGGAACCGTTATCCCGACTATCATCCTGATCGTCGTCGTCTTGCCCGCGCCGTTAGGGCCGAGGAATCCGAAAACGCGGCCGGCTCGCACGTCAAAACTGAGGTCTTCGACCGCCGAGAAATCTCCGAAACGTTTCGAGACATCCCGAACGCGAAGTGTAACGTTATGTTCTGCCATAGGTTGCCGTCCAAGATTAGCATAGGTATTATTTGTTTGCTGAATCACCCTTTGAGCAGTTTTCGGCGAACAACTCATGGAAATTTTTGTGTATAGACAGGGCTCTGAAACGGTCGACGAAGGCTTCGCTCCGGATCAACTCCCCGAGCTTCTGGCCGACAAAACGAACGTGGTTTGGGTCGACCTCCTGGGAGAAACCGAGGAGCAGACCCAACAAGCGGTCGATATCCTGACCAACATATTCAAGTTCCATCACCTCACGGTCGAAGATTCGATCGAGACGCGCAATCAACCAAAGATCGAGGCGTTTCCTGATTATTTTTATTTCATCGTCCACGGCGTGAAACCGGATGAGACCAGCTCTACTAATTTCGTGACGAAGGAACTTGATGGCTATCTGGGCGATAACTATGTAGTCACGTTTCACAAGGAACGCTTTCGCAGTATTAAGATCATCAAACAGAACCTGCGAAACAGTACTTTCGCCTGCCGGCGAGGGCCGGCATATCTGCTGCATCAACTCCTCGATCAGCTTGTCGATCTCTACATGCCGATCGTCGACGACTTTGACGATTCGATCAACGAACTCGAGGAGCGCGTTCTTCGCATGAAAAGCGGCAACGCAATACTCGAAGAACTTATGGATCTGCGCCGGAGCGTCGCTCGCCTGCGAAGGATCTCGGCAAGGCAATTAGACGTTTTGTATCGAATGTCTCACGGCGAGTTTCCGCAAATACCGGACACCATACTTCCGTTCTTTCGCGACGTTCACGATCATTTGCAACGCATCTCCGATCTTGCCGAGAATTACCGCGATCTCGTCGGCGGCCTCTTCGATATTCATTTCTCGGTTATCGCCAGTAAGACGAACGACGTGATGAAGACATTGGCGATCGTCTCCGCCATCATCCTGCCTCTGTCGTTGATCGCGGGCATTTACGGAATGAACTTTGAAAATATGCCGGAGCTGAAGTCCGAGCATGGATACTTCATGACTTTGGGGGTGATGGCCGTCGTGACGTTGTTGCTGTTGGTCTATTTCTGGCGGCGCGGTTGGATATTCCAGAAGGACATCGTCGAGAATTCCGAGAAACCAAGGTCAGACGATTAGATCCTGCCAGATCTTTTTTACTTGTTCATCGCCATATCCGTATTCTCCTGCCCGTGCTTTGAATTCGAGAAATATACTCTCGAAATCTGTCGCGCCGTGACGGACGATGTCGCTAACTATTTCGCGGGGACGACGTTCTTTCTCTATTGCTGCGACGCAGACTTCTCGAAGTTTTGGGAAGGCCGGAGATTTGATCGTCGACAAGCGTTCGAGC
Organism: Acidobacteriota bacterium; assembly: GCA_031392105.1. Classification (GTDB taxonomy): domain Bacteria; phylum Acidobacteriota; class Blastocatellia; order Pyrinomonadales; family Pyrinomonadaceae; genus OLB17. Next base: position 3,837 of record JANMUW010000494.1, read on the forward strand.
TCGGCATGATCACCCGTTCGAAATGCCGACCAGAGATTTGCACCAAGATCGAGATCGCTCCGCGAAAATTTCACGCGAACGGCGAAACACTCCCTTAGATCTTCCGGTGTCAGATTTCCGAATCCATCCCAAACATTGTTTTCGGAAAGCATGGAAGGAGCGACGCGAAAAACTTCCGTAGTTGTCTCTGCCAGAAGACTAAGGGAAAACCACATGTTCGTCTGGCAGAACAGTTCGTATTCGAACCAGAGGTTGATCTCGGAACCTGAGTGCAGTTTAGCGAACTCTCGCACTACCGTGTCGTGATAATCGTTTCCCGAGTTTGGATATGCATCAGCGAGAAACCGGGCGCGGTTCTCCCAAAATTCGGGCAGTGTATCACCCGACACGTCGCCCACGACCAGGCACTCCCTACAAACGGCGATCTCACCTTCAATGCCGCTCGCATTGAACGCATCGACCGTCGCGTCGCCAGGCAAAAAATGAAGCATCATATCGACAAACTTATCGCGTAAATGACCGACAGGACAACTCCTGCGTATACACCTGCGAGCAGGTCATCGGCACATATACCGATGCCGCCCGGAAGGGATTGCAGATCGTCGATCGGAAACGGTTTCCAGATATCGAACAGGCGGAATAAAAGAAAGCCTGCCCCAATAAGCAACCAGGAAGAAGTAAAAGGAATGAATAAGAAAACGACCAGCTGGCCGAGGACTTCGTCAACAACTGCTTGGGACGGATCGCTATTGCCAAGCAGGTTTATCGATCGGCTTGCGGCCCAGATCCCGAGCAAGAGAAAAAGCAGGAACGAAACAAGGATAACCGCATGGATCGTTGCGACAATGAGCTCAGAAGAAGCTGGCTCCGCGGAGTATCGGTAAGAGCTGAAGGTGGATGCGAGAACCGTGTAGAAACCTATTGCGACGAGAGATCCCCATGTTCCCGGGGCGATCGGCAAATACCCGACACCGAACGTCGTGAGAGCGAGCGAAAGATAGTCGAGGGTTCCGTTGGGCGGGCGCTTTTCGACTTTTTGTTTTGCCATCGACGTAGTTTACCGGAATATCTGAAAACTGATAACTGAGAATTGAAACCTAGAATTCGATTCCCTGTTGTGCGTAGACGCCGGCGTGAAACGGATGCTTTATCTCTGTCATCTCCGTCACCAGGTCGGCGGCCTCAATCAGTTCGGCGGGAGCATTTCGGCCGGTCATAATCACGTGTAAATGCGGCTGGGCTTCACGAACGGATTTTAATTCCTCGAGGACTTTAGCGACGTCGAGGAATTTGTAATCGAGCACATAAACGATCTCGTCGAAAACTATCAACTCGTATTCTTCGCTCCGTAATTTTTCAACGCACAAAGCCCAAGTCTCTTCGGACGTCTTTATATCCTGAGCCGTATCCTTGGTATCCCATGTAAATCCATCGCCCATCGTGTGGACCTCGACGCCGAGCTTTTCCAACGAATCATGCTCTCCATAACGATCGGTTCTGGATTTCATGAACTGAACAAGACAGCACTTCATTCCGCGACCCGCTGCACGAACCACTACACCCAACGCGGCGGTCGTCTTTCCCTTACCGTCTCCCGTATTCACCATCAGGAGCCCTCTAGTGTTCTCCCGATAGTCTTCGCGTCGCCATTTGTAGGGTTTCTCTTTTCGATCGGGCATTTAATTAACCTTTGGCGGCGATATAAGTAGTTTTGCCCGCGAAATACGCAAATATACACGGAAAAAAACTCCCTCTTCAAATTTCGCGCACTTTCGCGTATTGCCCGCGCAAATCAATCCGCTCGGATCCGCTTATAGTACGTCCGGAGTGACAGTGATGTCGCCGGCCCAGGTCCCGTGTGCCTTATCCACCGCCTCTTTTACGGCGGCGACAAGCTCTTGTTCTTTCTCATCCCAATTACCTTCGATCTGAAGGCCTGAGGCATTGCGATGACCACCGCCACCGAATTTTTCTGCGACACGAGCTACGTTGATGTCACCCTTCGAGCGAAGGCTTACGCGATATCGATCGCTCCCGATCTCTCGCATATAAACAACGGCGAGCACGTCTCGAGCGGCGAGCGGAATGTTCACGAATCCGTTGTTATCACCATCGACCGCCTCGGCGTTGGCTCGCATGGTAAGAGTTTGGCGAAGCGTAGCGACCTGGCCGGACTCATCACGTTTGACTGTGCTCAGGACCTGGCGCATCAACTCGATCCGTGACCAGGGATAATTGTTGTAAACGGCTTCGGAAATCTCGGCAGGTTTGGCTCCGGCCTTGATCAGCTCCGATGCAACTTTCAGCGTACGCTCGGTGGTATTCGAAAAGTGAAAGGAACCGGTGTCGGTCACGAGCGCCATATACACACACTCTGCGATCTCGCGTGTGACCCGGCCGCCGATCGCCTTGCACAGGTTATAGATCATCTCGCCGACCGCCGATGCGGTCGAATCGATCCAGTTGATGGTGCCGAAATGTGCGCTGGTTGCGTGGTGATCGATGTTGACTGTGAATTCGTTGTCGAGTCCTTTGATACCGGGCCGCTCGAGATCCGAACATTCAATGACGAAGATCGCATCGTAATCGCCATCCAGCGTCTCAACGTCTCGAATCGCATCGGCTCCGGGAAGGTTCCGGTACGAAGGCGGGATGTCGCCCCGGACAATTACCTCGGCGGATTTTCCAAGCGACTTGAGCAGCCAGCATAATCCGAGCGAGGAACCGACGCCATCACCATCAGGCTTAATGTGTGTCGTGATGCCAAACTTGCTCTTGTTTTCAATTAACTCTACTACTTGACTTAACACTATTTGTGAAGTGACGAGTGACAAGTAACAAGTGACGAGACTTTTCTAGCTCGTCACTCGTCACTTGTCACTTGTCACTCGTTTCCTTCTCCATTATTTCGCCCTTTACCGTCAGATCGCTCAGGATCGAATTTATTCGCGATGCGTTCTCTTCAGCTGTATCGCGTACAAAATGCAGATGCGGGGCAAATCGCATACTTAAGTTCATCGCCACCTGCTGCCGAACAAAAACCGCCGCGTTCTGAAGCGCCCGAAGCGCCTTTTTTACCTCGTCCTCGTTCCCGAGGATCAGGACATAAACCTTTGCATCCCGCAGATCTTCGGAAACGCTCACCTCCGTAACGGTGACCATCTCTACACGCGGATCGTCGAGCTCGAACCCGACAACTTCAGCGATCTCTTCGCGCAAGGTTTCGGCTAATCTTTCCGGTCGACGCATAAATAAGTGGATAGTGCTGAGTGGTAAGTGGTAAGTGAAGAACTCGTCACACGAACTATCCACTTTGCACTAACCGCTTTCCACTATCAGAGTTCCGTTGCCGCGATGCTCTCGATCATGTAAGCCTCGATCCCATCGTTGACCTTGATGTCGTTAAAGTTTACAAGACTGATTCCGCACTCGTATCCTGTTTTAACTTCACTGACGTCGTCCTTAAATCGCTTGAGGGTCGCAATGTCGCCTTCCCAAGCGACAACGCCATCGCGGATCAACCGCGCCTTAGCCTGGCGCTTGATCGATCCATCCGTCACACGACAACCGGCAATAGTACCGATCTTCGAAACCTTAAAGGTTTCCTGAACCAACGCCTTGCCGAGAATGACTTCTTTCTTTATCGCGTCGAGCATGCCGATCATAGCGGCTGTTATCTCTTCTTCGACCTTGTAAATGATCGAGTGGAGACGAATATCGACGTCTTCCTGTTTTGCGACATCAGCCGCGCGAGCTTCCGGACGCACGTTGAAACCGATGATCACAACCGCCGTTGAAAGATCGTCAGCCTGCGTCGCCGATGCAAGCAAGACGTCGGATTCCGCGATCGCTCCGACACCGGCGCGAATGACCCGGACCTTGACCTTCTCGGTCGAAAGCTTCTCAAGTGTCGATCGTAAAACTTCGACCGAACCCTGAACGTCAGCCTTAAGGATGACAAGCAGTTCCTTGACTTCGGACTGGCCGAGCGATTCGATACCGCGTTTCGTCGTCTTGACCATGGCGGCCTGACGCGCGTGCATCTGACGTTGATTGGCAATGTCCTGCGCACGTTCGATATCCGCTACGACCTGGATAGCGTCGCCGGCTTGCGGGACGCCTTGCAGACCGAGCACCTCGACCGGCGTTGCCGGCGGAGCTTCGGTTATTGCGGCTCCGGTATCGGAGAACATTGCGCGAACCTTGCCATAAAATTGACCGGCGATGAACGGATCGCCAACGTGCATAGTGCCCTGCTGAACAAGGATGGTCGCGACAGAGCCGCGTCCCTTATCAAGCTTCGCTTCAAGGACAACACCTGACGCTCGACGCGTCGGGCTCGCTTTCAAATCGAGAATGTCAGCCTGTAGCAACACCGTTTCAAGGAGCGTATCCAAGCCTTCATGCTTCTTGGCCGACACGGGAACCATCTCGACATCGCCACCCCAATCAACCGGCTGCAAGCCAAGGCCCGCTAATCCCTGTTTCACTTTGTCAGGATTTGCGTCCGGCTTATCGATCTTGTTGATCGCGACGATCATCGGAACGCCCGCCGCTCTCGAATGCTCGACAGCCTCAATGGTCTGAGGCATAACTCCGTCGTCCGCTGCGACAACGAGGATGACGACGTCGGTAGCCTTCGCACCGCGGGCCCGCATCATCGTAAATGCTTCATGGCCCGGCGTGTCGAGGAATACCACCCGCCGCTGCTCGCCCGGATTGTCCGGGTTAGGAACAAAAACACTGTATGCACCGATATGCTGTGTGATCCCACCAGCTTCGCCTTCGGCAACGGTTGCGGAACGGATCGCGTCGAGCAACGAAGTTTTTCCGTGATCGACGTGGCCCATGACCGTGACAACCGGAGCTCGGACTTCTTCGGTGTCGTCGGCATCTGCCGCGATCAACTCTTCGAACTCTTCCTCAACAACCATTTCCTCGAAGGGAACGAAGCTCAGGTCGTAGCCGAAATCCATTCCCATTTCGATGGCCATCTTTTCGGCGATCGGTTGATTCAACGTCGCGAAGACACCGCGCTTTATCAAAAGTTGAACGATATCGCGCGGAGTGATCCCGAGAGCCTCGGCGAACTCGCGGACGGTGGCGCCCTCTACAAGGCGTACGGTTTTAAAAGTATCCGGCTCGCGTGTCCCGACCTGATCCAGCACCCTTTCCTCGATCGTTCGAAGTCGTGGTGCATCCTGATCGCGCTCGGCGAAGCGTCCTCGAG
>JANMUW010000006.1:0-3633 GCA_031392105.1 Acidobacteriota bacterium
AGGTTGTACGGCTCGATGCCCGGAACGCGGAAGCGTGGGCCCTCCTCAGCGAGCTATATGATCGAACGGGCCGCAACGAGGACAGCATCGATGCTTTGAAACGAATATAGACGGGCTAGGATTCGCCGAGCACCGAAATTATTCGGATTAACCTTTATCGCGAGTAGGGCAAGGCGTATTGCCTCATCGGCGTCCTGCGGTTGGCCATTGACAGCGAGTTCCGCGAGGGCCGTGTAGCCCTCAGAAAGCATTGGATCGAATCCAACCGATTCCTGAAATGCCTGTTTTGCGAGCCTGACGTTGTTCTGCCGTCCGGCCATCGAACGCAGCCGGTCGCCACTCCAAATGTATCGCTGGCCTTCGAGAAGTTTGGCGTAAGCTTTTTCTTTATCCTCGCGCGGCGTGACACTGTCGTGCCGTATCCGGTCGAGTGCTTTCGAGAGTTGGTCCGAAACTCGCGGAGTCGCTGCGGGCGAAGGCGACGGGATAGCAGTCTGGGAAAATCCGAGACCGACAAGCACTAGCGGCATCAATGGACAAAGTAAAACTGATTTCAAGGTCATTTCGATTCCAATTAGGCAAGTCCTACATACGGGATCGCCATGAAGCGATAAACAAAAGCGGCTCCTGGAGAAGAGAACCGCTTTTATCATACCGAACAATCATTTCGTCACCCTACTTTTCCTCGGGCTGAGTTTGTCGAGGCGTCAGCTGTTGTGCGGCAGGCTGCTTCTGCGAGATAACCGTCGTAAGAGCCTGGGGGATCTGATTCGTCAGGATGTCACCCTGGTTCTCGATTATCTGATCGATCAACTCGAACTTTTCCTTGTCAAAATCCTTGGTCATCAGGACGCCGTTCTTATCGATGGTCATCGGATAAATACCGAACAACTGATTCCTGAAATTCTGAAAGAAGGAAACACTTTCCGGCGGGAGAACCTTCAACCGCTCCGGGTTGACTTCCGGTATCGTTGCACCGATCAGGCCGAGTTGCTCTTTAGACTTCTCCACCCAATCGCTGTTCGGATAATCACTAACGATCTTCTGAAAATAACGCGCCGCCTGATCGGTCTCTTCCTCGAGCAGGTAAGTTACCGCCAGTTTGTAGATCGCTTCGTCTGCAAAACTGAAGTTCGGATATTTTTCGGTGATCTCACGATAACGTGACTGAGCACCCTTGAGACCGCCCTTCTTTTGCTCGACCGATTGGGTGTAATAGTAATTCGCAACATACAGACCGTGTAGGCCGAGGTTGTCCTGCACTTCGTTGAGCCGCCTTTTAGCTTCCTCCTTCAAGATCGAATTAGGATACTGCTGCAAAAGCGCTTTGAGTCGCGTCTCCGCTCTCTTTGCGCGAGTGGCGTCACGATCGGGCAATCCGACCTGCCGCATTTCCGATTCGGCGATCTTGAGGATCACACGATCCGCGAGCGGATGCGTCGGAAAAAATGTAAGCCAGTCCTGATAAGCAGCGATCGCCTGGATCAAGGCACTCGTCGAGCCTTCGAGGTAGAAAGAATCGGCAACCGCCAGTTTCGACATCGGAAGGTACGGCGAGTCGGGATACGTCGTGATGATGGTTTGGAATAGCAGTCGGCCGACATCGAAATTCTTTTTTCGTACCTCGCGTGTCGCCACTATGAACAGCTCACGATCGCGACCCGGCGTGACAGTACCGATCAGCTCGTCGAACTCGTCGGTTCCGCCGCCACCAAAAATTCCAAGAAACTTTTTCTTCTTCTTGATCTCACGCGGCTTTCCAACCGATGACTCGGGATTCGCACGGGCCTGTGCCGTCTCGCTTTGAAGTGCGTCCGAGCGACGTTGAAGATCGGTGACTTCAGTTTCAAGCCGGTCGACTTCGCTCGCTTCATACTTCTCGGAGCGATCCAACTTTCCGCGCAAACTGTTCACTTCGGACTGAAGAGTCGACGCCTCTTTTTCGATCGCTCGCAACCGAGCGTACGGAGTGTCAAGATTTGCCTTCTCGTCTTTAGCGTCTTTCTCGTCCTTATTCTCCTGCTTGAGCACGGAGGCGGCGCTGGTCGCTGACCGGCGGATCGTTTCAAGCTTCTGACGCATCACATCAAGGCGCTGCGACGCCGAGCCATCACCTGCCTTTTGTGCAACCACGGTGGTCGCAAGTGCTCCCACGACGATCAGAAACGAAGCGAGAATTTCTCGTTTACTTACAAACATAATTCCTCTCGAACTTATTAAACCCAATCCGTACCTTTGTCGATCAATTCCTTAACTGATTCCGTCGGAGTACCTCGGCCGTATACCGCAGAACCTGCCACAATTATCTCGGCTCCGGATCTGACTACCTCGGCAATGTTACTTGCGTCGATCCCGCCATCGATCTCAATCTTTGTAGCGAGTCCGCGATCCGCGATCATCTGTTTCAGCCGGCGAAGCTTGTCCATCGAAGTCGATATGAACGACTGCCCGCCAAAGCCCGGATTAACCGACATCAAAAGAACAAAATCTGCGAATGGCAAAGCCTCTTCCAACGCTGACAGCGGTGTACCGGGGTTGATCGCGATGCCCGCCTTTGCCCCCGCTTCACGGATCGCGACCAGCGTCCGCTGCAAATGAACATCGGCCTCGACATGGACCGAAACCATATCCGCACCGGCTTCGACGAATTGAACCGCGTATCGGCCCGGCTCTTCGATCATCAGGTGCGTATCGATGGTCAGCTTCGTAGCCTTTCTAAGTGACTTTACAACGGGTAAGCCGATCGTGATATTCGGGACGAAATGCCCGTCCATTACATCGACGTGAAGCACTTTCGCACCGCCCGCTTCAACGGCAGCGATCTCGTCGGCCAGTCTTGTAAAATCTGCGGAGAGAATCGACGGAGCTATTTCAAACATTAACCAATTTTTGCTTCCAGTTTGTTGCTGTGACGACGTTTTCGGTTGCATCCGGGATCAAAGCCGTTAGCGAGGGTCATTCTTAGGCTTATCCGCCGGCGGATTCTGCGGCTTCGGAGCCGTGCCTGATTCCTTTCCTTTATCGGTCTTCTTATCACCATCGTCCGGTTTCGCATCAGTCGTCGGCTTGGTATCGGACGCTGTATTCGAAGTCGATGTTGAAGTATTCGCGATCACATCGCGCGTAGTGTCAGCCTTTTTCTTATTCGTATTCGAATTCGCCTTCTTTTTCGGCTTGTCGGAGATCATTTCCTCGATCTTGTCCGAGTCATCGTCTTCGATATCCTTAAGCGACGGCGGAGTTTCCTCGTTTGTTATGCCCGCCTTGCTAACGATGACCGAGATCCATTGCCCCGTCTTTACCGTCTCGCCGGCCTTCGGCAATTGCTCGAGAACCGTGTTCATTTGCTCGCCGCTGACACGATCCGCTCGCTTCCTGATCTTTAGTCCAAGGGCTGCCAGTTCTTTTTCGCTTTCGACAAAATCCTTACCGACGATCTCGGGAACCTTGATCTCCGAACCCGAAAGCGACATGTAAACCACGCCGGCCATCCCGCTAAAAAATGCTGCGAGAAGCACCGCGACGATGGCAAGTTTACCGAGGGCTGAAATACTTCTTGAGATAATGCTCATCTGACTCGAAAACCAAAGCGAAAGTCTAGCATTTTTTGCCCTAACACGGAACTTTGGGGCA
>JANMUW010000061.1:0-5720 GCA_031392105.1 Acidobacteriota bacterium
GGTGCGAAGGAGATGGCCGACGCTGCAGACGATGATGAGATGCGCGAGATGGCTCTCGCCGAGGCGGCCGAGATCGAAGAGAAATTACCTGAGGCCGAGGAAGCTCTGAAGCTACTCCTGCTGCCGCGGGATCCGAACGACGAGAAGAACGTCATTCTCGAGATCCGGGCCGGGACAGGCGGCGACGAAGCAACTCTGTTCGCGGCAGAGATGCTGAGAATGTACGCTCGGTACGCTGAACGTCAGGGCTGGAAAATGGAACTCATGGACGTTGCAGATACGGGCGTCGGTGGAGTCAAAGAAGCTTTTGCGATGATCGAAGGTGACCGCGTCTACTCCAAGATGCGTTACGAATCTGGCGTGCACCGCGTCCAACGCGTGCCTCAGACTGAAACCGCAGGACGCATTCACACGTCGGCGATAACCGTAGCCATCCTACCCGAGGCTGAAGAGGTCGACGTTCAGATCAACCAGAACGACCTTCGGATCGACACGTTCTGTTCGTCAGGCCCGGGAGGTCAGTCGGTAAATACGACCTACTCAGCCGTGCGGATAACTCATCTCCCGACTAATGTCGTAGTTTCAATGCAGGACGAAAAGTCACAGATAAAAAATCGTGAGAAGGCTATGCGTGTTTTGCGAGCGCGATTGCAGGAACTAGAAGAGCAAAAACAGCATGACGCTCAGGCAAGCGAGCGCAAGTCAATGGTTGGCAGCGGCGACCGTTCGGAAAAGATACGCACTTATAATTTCAAGGAGAATCGTGTCACTGACCATCGCATCGGGCTGACCGTTCACCAACTCGACCTTGTGATGGAAGGACAGCTGGACGAATTTATCGACGGCCTTCGAACTCATTACCAGACGGAGAAGTTGAAAGCCGAAGCCGTCGCCGTATAAAAGTGAAAAACTAAAAGCGAAAGGCGAGCGACCGGGTATCTAACTTTTCACTTTTCACTTTTCACTCTTCACTTTTTAAAGATGCCCGTAACCAAACTTTATCTAGTCAGGCACGGACAGTCCGACGGCAACGCGGAAGGGCGGTTTGGTGGCCACGGGCCGACACCGCTTTCGAAACTCGGCGTGCTGCAGGCTGAGGCGACGGCAAAACTTCTAGCTAAAGAGGGTATAAATTTCATCTACTCCAGTGACCTTCATCGGGCGATCCAGACCGCCGAACCGCTTTCAAAACTCACCGGAATCCCCATAACTTCAACTTCAGCGTTTCGGGAAAGGAACATCGGCGTTCTTGAAGGCCTTACGTTTGATGAATCGAAAGAGACATTTCCCAAGGATTACTACGCCCTCGTGAGCCGGAATGTCCAGCACGTAATTACCGAAGGTGAAAGCTATCAGCATCTGCTTCGCCGCAGCACGACTGAGCTTTGGGAGATTCTTCGAACTCACATCGGAGGACGGGTTGCGATCTTTTCGCATACCGGCGCGATATGCTTCCTTACGCTGCATCTGATGGGAGCGATCCGCAGGGACACTAAACAGACGCCCTGGATCGTAACATCAAACTGTGGGATCAATAGGTTCGAGATCCGCGGCCGCAACAATATTCGAATCCTTGCACTTAACGATACCCGGCATCTCTCGACGGTGACCGGTAACGATGCCTTCGCCGCCCGGTGATTCACTTTTTCCAACCAAATTCATAATTTTGGAAAGACAGAGAAGATTTCGACACTCGGAAAACGGGCAAATCCTTTAGTTTTAAGTCGCTTCGCATATCCGACTGGAGGCATACGAATTGCTATTTTCAATTCAAATTCGACCGAAATGAACTCTCAATTCGCGTTGAACAACTCTACTGCCATAAAAGAATTGCAAAAATTTGTCAGAACACACTGGTTTTTTGCGAATATCGCAATGGAATTTTAGGAGGATCAAATGAAAAAGCACTTTAGTTCTGCTTTCATTTTGCTTGCCATCGCGCTGAGCTTCTCGCTCGTTGCGTTGGGCCAGGAGCGAGGTGGAAGCCTTGAGATCACGGCGCGCGACCCCAACGGCGCTGCCGTGCCGAACGTAAGCATCACAGTTGCGAACTCAACTGCTCCGGGCACAGTCTCGACAACGGCGGGGTTCAAGCGGACCGTGACGACCGACAGCGATGGTTTTGTAAAAATTATTCAGGTGCCGCCTGGAGTCTACAGCATCACCGCTGCGCCGACGGCTGGTTTCGCCGAAAGGGTCCTGCCCAGCGTGCAGGTCGAGCTCGGCAAATCGACCCCGGTAAATCTTGACCTGGGCATTACCACGTCAACGGATGTGACGGTTGCGGCCGGCGATGTACTACCGGTTGACACGACCGATTCAAAAATTCAAACAAACATTTCCGCGCAGATGGCGGAACTTTTACCGAAGGGAACGAACTTCGCCAGCGTCTTGAAGATTTCTCCTGCGACCCGCGTTGAACCTCGATCCGGACAGTTCCAGATCGACGGTGCGAGTGGTTCGGAGAATACATTCATTATTGACGGTCAGGAAGTAACTAACGTCCGGACAGGCGTACTGAACACGAACAGCAATCTTGCGTTTCAGGTTATACAGGAAATTCAGATCAAGTCGAGTGGATTTGAAGCTGAGTATGGTGGAGCGACCGGCGGCGTTATCAACGCCACGACCAAGGGCGGAAGCAATCAGTGGCACGGAGAATTCGGTGCTGCGATACGTCCTTCCGGTTTGGGAGCGGTTGCCCGGCCGACACTTCGCCTGGACAACTTTAGCGGTCTTCCAGAGTATTATCCGTCCAGACGTGATTCGTTCAACGAGTTCTTGCCTACGGCAAACTTGGGCGGCCCGATCATCAAGGACCGCATGTGGTTTTTTGTGAGTTATTCGCCGCAGATCTTTAACCGTAGCCGGTCACTCACTTTTCTGGATCCGGAAACACGACAGCCGAATGCGTTCGGCACGCGGCGTTATACGCAACACCTCGTCAACGACCGAACGTTTGTGAAGCTCGAGGGCCAGCCCTACAGCAAACTACGCTTAACCGGCACCTACACTTACAACCCGATCTATGAGCAGGGCGGTATTCCGGGATGGACGTCCGAACTTACGACCCCGCCAAACCTCACTAAGGCGTCCGGTGGACGTCAGAATTCACAGAGCGTAACGGGACAAGGCGTCTGGACGCCAAAGAACAACCTGGTTCTTTCGTTCCGCGGCGGACACTACTTCCTGAACGAAAAACTCGATACTTATGGTCTCGCCGATGTGGCGACGCCGCGGTATGTGTGTAGTATTTCGAGTCCCAATCAGGCTCCTGCCGGCTTCGGCTGTATCCGTGGTTATAACAACGGACTGCTGCTGGATGAAGCGAAACTTTACGATGCGACCTCTCGAAACACTTTCGATGCGGACGCGACATTCCTTGGCAACTTCGGCGGCCGTCACGAGCTTAAGGGCGGATACCAATATAACGGTATCGCCAACACGTTGTTTTCAACGTTGCGTGACCAGGTTGTACTCCGATTCGGACAGCCGATCAGTGTACTTTCACCTGTCTTCACTCCGCCCACCGGTGCAACTACCGCCAACCCTCGCGGTTACTGCGACGATCCTAACCATGTGCCTAACACTCCGTGCAACTACGGCTCTGGTTGGCTGCAGCGGTTTGGTGAATTCGGTGACGTAAGCAGTAAGTCTGAGGCACTTTATATCCAGGACAAATGGCAGCCGCTGAAAGGGTTGACATTTAATCTGGGTGTTCGAGTGGATCGCGAAGATGTCCCCAGCTTTACGGAAGGACTAGAAGGCATCCAATTCGACTTTTTGGATAAGATCGCTCCGCGTCTTGGCGTTGCATACGACTTGACAGGCGATGGCAAGACAAAGGTGTCGGCTTTCTATGGCTGGTTCTATGACCGGTTCAAATATGAACTGCCGCGTGGCTCGTTCGGCGGAAACGTATGGCATGACGTCTACTTTGAAATATTGCCAGGTCAAACGTTCGCGTCTTTCACACCCAGTCAGATCACGGGTGGGATGCCGTTCATTCCGGGTGGAAGCTGCCCGCAGACTCTTACCCCGATCTATGGTTATGTTCGTTGCGATGTCGACCATCGTGTTCCGTCCAACTCTGGTCTAGGCGTCGAATTCGGCACCATTGACCCGGACATCAAAGCATTCCGACAGTCGGAATTTACGGTCACTTTCGAGCGCGACATGGGCCGACATTTTGTATTCGCCGGCCGCTACTCGCACAAGCAGGTTGACCATACAGTTGAAGACGCCGGATTCCCGCTTCCGAGCGGCAGTGAAGCGTACATTATCGGCAATCCCGGTGAAGGGCTCTACAAACGCCTCGCCGAGGAGCAGGGCCTCCAGGCTCTCAAACCGAAACGCACGTACGATGCAGTGGAGTTTCGTGTAGACCGACGTTTTGCTGATGACTTCTACTTTAATGCGAACTATACCTGGAGCCGTTTGGCAGGAAACTACTCGGGTCTTGCAAGTTCGGATGAAGACGGTCGTCTGAGCCCGAACGTTAACCGCTTCTTTGATCAGCCGCAGGCTGGATGGACCGTAGCAGGGGGACCGGATAACGGCATACTGCCGACAGATCGTCCGCACGTGTTCAAGTTTAACGGAGCGTACAGTCTGGATTGGGACAAGCGGTTTGGCATTGCGCCAAACAACTCGACTGATTTCCTGTTGTTCACCTCCGTACAGAGCGGCACGCCGTTGACCTCGACGATTACGATCACCGGCGTCGACTTCATCGTGTTGAATAAGCGTGGTGACATGGGAAGAACCGAAATGTTCACAGAGACGGACTTTGCTGTTCGACACCGCGTTCGATTCGGAAATGACAATCGATACACGCTCGTGGTCGAAGCGGACATCCTGAATCTGTTCAACGAAGCCAATCAGTTTGATAAGGACAACGATATCTCGCTGATCGACTTTCCGGCAGACGATCCGAGTCTGGGACTTATCACCCAGGCGCAATCGAATGCATGCGTTGCGGCTAATAACCGTTCTCCGTGTCTGTTAGCTGCCTATGCTAACTTCCAGAATAATGGATCACCGGCGATTGCGAATCTCGCGAACTTAGCGGCGAACCGCAATCCGACGTATAACTTTGCGAACGCATTCCAGGCCCCCAGATCGATTCGATTGGGCGTCCGGTTCGTATTCTAAAGCTGCTCTGTTGCCCTGGTGCAGCAGAAAGAGCCATCCGAATATTTCGGATGGCTCTTCTTTTTTTATTACTTACTTTCTGGCTAGCTTGATTTTGCTTTTTCCTCAAACTCTAAAATGAGCTTGCGGATGCTCTCAGCTTTCTGGTGATCCGGACGAGCCTTTAAGTAAAACTTCAGCTCCTTGGCAGCATCCTTGTAGCGGGCCATCCCGTATCCGTAAAGCAACGCAAGCTCCCAGTGAACGTCAGGCAAGGCACCTTTACCAATCTCATTCGCTTTCTGCAGTCTCTTTTCTGCCTCGGGATAGCGCTTAGCTTGGCGCAGGAGAATACCTGAGAGCAGCAGACTTTCCGGCGAAAAGGCATAGATCTCGACGGCCTTTTCGGCAGCGGTCAGAGCCTCGGGATACTTCTTCTGCGTATAAAGTAATAACGCCAGACCGTGATAACTCCGGTAAGCACGCGCGTTAACGCCAATCGCCATTCTCAGAAGGACTTCGGCCGCCTCATTATGTCCTGCCTTAACATATTCCGTTCCCAACTTTTCCAGTGCGGCAAAGTAGGT
>JANMUW010000182.1:0-4131 GCA_031392105.1 Acidobacteriota bacterium
TGTGTTTCGTGTGATTCGTGGTTCGGTTTTCATGAGCAAACCACTAATCACACGAAACACACGAACGAGCCCGATATTTCCATTTTCGATTTTGGATTTCGGATCTGGATCTCAGCTCTCACCCATCAACCGGCGTGCGCCCGACCCATCGGGTTCCGTAGATCGGCAACAATTTCATAAGACCGGAGCCGTGCCGCATGGTCGAAGATCATCGCGTTGAGCATCAATTCATCGGCGGCGGTTTCGGACAGGATGCGCTCCAAGCCTTTCTTCACGGTAGTCGGGCTTCCGATTATTGAACCGCCGAGGCGGGATTCGACGGCGGCCTTCTCCTCGGACGTCCAAATGTCGTCCATGCTCTCGACCGGTGGCAGCATTTGGCCGGGCATGCCGCGGGTCAGACGGAGAAAAGATTGGAACTGTGTCGTCGCCAGAAATTGCGCTTCCTCGTCGGTGTCGGCGGCGACGGCGTTCATCGCGAGCATCGCGTAGGGTTTTTCTAATTTGTCGGATGGTTCGAATGTCTCGCGGTAAAGTTTGAGTGCGGGCAAAATGTATTCGGGAGAGAAGTGTCCGGCGAAGGCGAACGGTAGTCCCAACTGTCCGGCGAGGCGTGCCGAAAATCCGCTCGAGCCGAGGAGCCAGATCGGAATGTTCATCCCGGCACCCGGTACGGCCTGGACTCGTTGATTTTCCACGGGGCTTTGAAAGAAAAACCGTAGCTCTTCCAGCAACTCCGGAAAATCATCGCCGCCTGTGTGTAGTGTGCGACGCAGCGCACGCGCTGTCATCTGGTCCGAACCGGGCGCTCGTCCCAACCCTAGATCGATCCGCTCAGGGAACAACGATTCGAGCGTTCCAAACTGTTCGGCAATCACGAGTGGAGCGTGATTCGGCAGCATGATGCCGCCCGCGCCGACACGAATAGTCGACGTTCCCCCGGCTATGTAACCGATCACGACAGACGTCGCCGCACTCGCGATACCGGTCATGTTGTGATGTTCGGCAAGCCAGTAGCGGTGATATCCCAATCGTTCGACGTGCTGCGCCAAACTCAAAGAATTGCGAAACGATTCCGAAGGCGACGAACCAAGATTGATCGGCGCCAGGTCGAGAACCGAAAATGGAATATCGGAAAGTTTTTTCATGACTTAGTTGAAATTATAAGCCATGGCGAATTATTCCGGGACGGACGTATGCGATAACGAATTTCGTTTCGTGTGTTTCGTGTGATTAGTGGTTTGGATTTAAGAAAAGCGGCAACCACGAAGCTGTCATTCTCAGTTACCATCCAGCCTACTACCGCCGGACATTTCGAACATACAAGCAGACGAAGTTGAGCCCAGATCTTTAAGGGTTCCCATTTCGTGCTCTGTCGTTGTTCGTGTGATTTCGTGTGAATTAGTGGTTCCAGGCTACCAGCAACCAAACTGGAACCACGAACTCACACGAAATCACACGAATTCGTCCGACAGTTCCAACATACAAACACACGAAACACGAATCGTCGCGTCATCTTTCAGATGGCCTTAGGGCCGATCAAACTACTCGATTCGCATTTTATTCATGCGGCAACCGTGCACCCTAAGCCTAGAAAATTCCTTCTGAAACTCGGCGAGATCGGCGGTCGGGAAGTTGCCCGCGGGCAAACTCTGCCTAGTTAGATATTGATCGCACTAACGCAATACAGGCAGGGAAAGAGACCGGAACCACACGGATCCGCAGAGCATGCTCATTGACGGGACGTCACCTGTTAGACACGCTGGACGTTAACGGCGGCCGGCCCTTTATCGGTGTCTTCTGTCTCAAAGGTGACATTGTCTCCTTCTTGAAGTTCGTCGAAGCTAACACCGACCAATCCGTTACTGTGGAAAAAAAGTTCTTTTCCACCGTCAGCCGCGATGAAACCATATCCCCGATCCGTCTTTTTCTTAATTGTTCCGTTCATAAATTATCCAGGCGTCCCTTAATCTTTAGTAGGCGCTCTTTACTGTATCACTTTGCTTTCCTTTTTTGCTTGAGAGGCCGAATTTCGTCCGCAACCCTCAACAAGCTTTTGTTTTCTTGAAGTTCGTCACAATCGCATCCAGGTCATGTGCGGATCGGATGTCGTCGTCAGCCGAAGCGGCTGCCAACACTTCTCCGGCATGAGGGACTGCTTCCATTCTGGATTCTGGCCTGCGGATTTTGGATTTGGAGGAGAGAACCGCGAAGAGAGAACCCCGAAGCACACGCAGTCATAACTGGAGGCTTCCGTGTTCTTTTCTTTTCCGTGCGTTCCGTGTGTTCTGTGGTTAGAAAAGGTCGCGAACCATTTGACCACGGAACACACCGAAGACACGGAGAAGAGGGTTCGGAATCCGGAGGTGTTTCGGCCATTGATCAACATACAAGCACACGAAAACCAGCTCCTCGTCATATTTCATATCCTTTTACATTCGCCTATGTACGACTTCGCACATAACTCTGCTGTCGAAAAGTTTACACTTTACGCAACTTTTGAGTCAGCACGAGAAAGACTGCTTTATCAAGCATGGCATTTACTTGTGTTTTGTATATCAAAGTATCGAGGGACAAGGGCAGCAGCTTCGGCGAAAAGGCGCTGTAGTTAGAACGGGTAAAAGGGAAATTAGCCGTTCTCGGATCGCAAATATTGACCCACATGTTACACGAATTTTTATCAACTAACCGGAACGATCTTATCGCTCGATGTCGCTCCAAAGTGGCGGAGCGACGGGCACCATTGGCTCCAGTGGGCGAATTTGACCACGGTATCTCGCTTTTCCTGGACCAGCTGATTAGGACTCTGGAAGTGGAACAGACCGCCGACCCGTTAATGAGCCGAAAGATCTCGGGACCGGCGGGCGGCGGGAATCTCACCACATCAGAGGTGAGCGACACAGCGGCGCGGCACGGTCAGAACCTGCTACTGAGGGGTTTCACTGTGGATCAGGTCGTTCACGACTACGGTGACCTGTGCCAGGCGATAACGGATCTTGCAGTCGAAAAGCAGTTCCAGGTCGATATTGACGAATTTCGTACCCTCAACCGCTGTCTGGACAATGGAATCGCTGAAGCCGTAACGGAGTTTTCGTACCAACGTGATTTCGCGGTTGCCCGCAAAGGGGACTATGCGTTGAACGAGCGTCTGGGAGCATTCGCTCACGAAATGCGCAACCTACTCCAAACTGCGATGCTGGCGTTTGCCGCGATCAAAACCGGGGGCATCGGAACCTCGGGGGCGACGAGCATGGTGCTCGATCGCAGCCTTGTTGGACTGAAAACTCTTATCGACCGTTCCCTGTCGGAAGTCCGTGTCGCGGCCGGACTGCCGTCCCGCAATCAGTTGTTCTCACTCGCGGACTTCGTCGACGAAGTCAAATTTTCGGCGCAACTCGAGGCGGACATGCGTGGATGTACGTTCACCGTCAAGGCCGTCGAGCGGGTATTGGCCGTCGACGCGGACCGCGATCTGATTTTGTCGGCAGTCGGGAACCTATTACAGAATGCGTTCAAGTTCACTCGCAAGAACTCGGAGGTCACGCTCAATTGTTATGCTGCTGCGGACCGAATACTGATCGACGTTGGCGACAATTGCGGCGGTCTTTCCACCGGCGATGCGGAAAACATGTTTTTGCCATTCACTCAAGCCGGTGAAAATAAAAGGGGCCTTGGCCTCGGCCTTTCGATCTCTCGTAAGAGCGTGGAGGCGAACCATGGCACTTTGCACGTGCGGAACATACCGGGCTCCGGGTGCGTTTTCACCATCGACTTACCGCGCCATGCTCTTCCACTTGCACCTTGATTCATTCGTAGAATAAGTAGCGCTTGGATTTTGGATTTCGGGCAAAAATATTCTCAACGCCCACTAAGAGAGAACCACCCCGTCAGCCGAGGCGGCTGCCACCCCTCCTTTGTAAGGAATTAGCCAGATTCTTTTTCGCGTAATTTGCGCGCACAAATATTCTTAACGTCTGCGAAGAGAGAACCACCCCGTCAGCCGAAGCGGCTGCCACCCCTCCTTTGTAAGGAATTAGCCAGATTCTTTTTCGCGTAATTCGCGCGCACAAGTATTCTTAACGTCTACGAAGAGAGACCCACCCCGTCAGCCGAAGCGGCTGCCACTCCTCC
>JANMUW010000198.1:0-1528 GCA_031392105.1 Acidobacteriota bacterium
TCGAGTTTGCGATCGACTTCGTCGAGTGTCTTGATGGTCTCGTCGGTCGCTGCACGTCGAACGACGATGCGATTTCCGGCAAGCTTATCGACATCGAACGCGTGCATCGGTTGTCCGAGCTCGTGCATTACGTAGTTCGTGATATCGGCGACGTTGTTGATCGCACGTTCGCCGATCGCTTCGAGACGTTTTACCAGCCAATCAGGCGACGGGCCGATCTTTACATTCTTGATGGTGCGAGCCGTGAAACGATGGCATAGGTCGGGATCTTGAATAGCGACGACGTCGTACGCCAGGACCGCCGGCAAAGGTATCTCGGGGTCGGACTCTTCCGTACTGTCGGCCTTGAGTGGATTCCCGGTAATCGCCGCGATCTCGCGGGCGATGCCGAGGTGTGATAGGCAATCCGGACGGTTCGACGTGAGGTCGATATCGAGCACGAAATCGTCTCCGTGCGGATGAACTCCTTCAACAGTGATTCCAACGCGCGTCAGTTGCGCGGCGACATCGTTCGCTGAGGAGTCAATATCGATCAGATCCTTTAGCCAGTTGTAGCTAATTAGCATAAAGAAAGTCTACTCATCAATTAATCGTTCGACCGGAGTGCGTCCATCCTTACGGCCTCGGTCGATATCCGCTCTCCGACTCCGTTTACTAAGGTCCCTCAGATGTGCGTTCCATGCTCGGGCGATTCGGATATTATCCAGTTGGTCGAATTCCGAACCGCATTTTGGGCACGTCCAACCTCCGAGAAGTAGTTCGCGAACGGAGTTCAACCTTTCAAAACGTCCGATCGGTTGTTCGCAACGCGGACATTCACGGGGTCTTGGGAACACTTTCGGCCGAGCATGGTTGATCCACTGCTCGGAGTACTTCAACAAGAAGAAAATGCCGCGTATTAGAAGCCACCCGGACACCAGGACGATAACGAAGGCGAATATAAGCGAAAGCATCGTTTCACCTGAACTGCTCTAAGAATCGCACGTCATTGTCGAACAGGTAACGGATGTCGTCGATCTCGTACATCAACGCGGCCATGCGATCGAGGCCGAAGCCGAACGCGAAGCCGGAATAGACGGTCGGATCGACATTCACGGCCCGAAGCACATTCGGATGCACCATCCCGGAACCACCGAGCTCGATCCATCCAGAGCCCTTGCATGGACGGCAGCGAGTGTCCTCATATTTCCCTGTACCGTGACATTTGAAGCATGAGAAGTCGAATTCGGCCGACGGTTCCGTGAAAGGGAAGTAGCTTGGGCGAAATCGCGTTTTCGTGTCTTCGCCAAACAAACGCCGCAGCCATTCGGTCACGGTTCCTTTGAGATGCGCCATCGTGATCCCTTTATCGACGCACAATCCTTCGAGTTGGGCCAGGCGCTGGACCATGCCGCGCGAGAAGGTGTGGACGCGGTCGTCTGCGCGAGCCTCGAGCCCTGAGATCTGAAGCAGCTCGGCGATCCGATCGCCGGCGCGGGGGAGTCCGTGCAGGCGGGCGTGGTAGGCGAGGTTCTCCCGTGCGCTGAGG
>JANMUW010000231.1:0-3888 GCA_031392105.1 Acidobacteriota bacterium
GCGAATGTTGTTTACCGCGCGCCGTAACGCCACTTTGTCCAGGTAACAACATTCGCAAGTCCGGAAGGCGGGCTTGCCCCCGCTCTTCTTATCTCGACAGTCGCGTTTCGCTTGGTAATTTGTTTAAATGTCTCCAATGCACCGCGATCTGCGATCCTTCCTCCAGACACTAAGAACAGAAAATGAGGTCGTTGAAATCACGGCCGAGGTTGACCCGTATCTCGAGATCGCGGAGATCCACCGCCGAGTGATCGATGAACAGGGAAAGGCTCTCCTTTTCACAAACGTGAAAGGATCCCGATTTCCGGTCGTGACGAATCTCTTCGGAACCGTCAGACGGATCGAGCTCGCTTTCGGAAAAAAGCCGCAAGTCTTCGTGAAGCGGGCGGTCGAGATGGTAGAGGAGCTTATCCCGCCAAAGCCAAAAACTCTTTGGAAGTTTCGTGACATGGGCTTTGCAGCGCTAAAGCTCGGAACAAAGAACATTCGAAACGCTCCCGTCATCGAAACTCGACAATCGCAGGTTGATCTCGAAGCGATCCCGTTCCTGCAACTTTGGCACGAAGACGGCGGGCATTTCGTAACTCTGCCGCTGGTCTACACCGAGAGCCCGGTCAACGGAAAACATAATCTTGGGATCTACCGCATGCAGCGATATGACCAGACGTCGACCGGGATGCACTGGCAGATCGGTAAAGGCGGCGGCTTTCATTATCACGAAGCCGAGCTGCAAAACGAATCGCTACCGGTGACGGTCTTTCTTGGAGGGCCGCCCGCGTTGATCATCTCCGCGATCGCACCGCTTCCCGAAGACGTACCGGAATTGATGCTCGCATCGCTTCTCGCTGATGAAAAGATCCGGACGGTCGCGAATCCAATGCAAGGTGGCCACCGCTTGATAGCCGACGCCGAATTTGCGATTTGCGGCCATGTCCAGCCGCACGAGCGAAAACCCGAAGGGCCGTTCGGCGATCACTACGGTTACTATTCTCTAACGCACGACTATCCGGTATTTCGCACCGACGCTGTGTTCCATCGCAAGGACGCGATCTATCCGGCGACCGTTGTCGGCAAACCGCGTCAGGAAGATTTTTTCATCGGCGATTATCTGCAGGAATTGCTCTCGCCGTTATTTCCGGTAGTCATGCCGGCGGTCCGCGATCTGTGGAGTTACGGCGAGACGGGATTCCACTCCCTCGCCGCCGCAGTTGTAAAAGATCGATACGCTCGCGAAGCTCTCTCCGCCGGATTTCGAATTCTTGGCGAAGGGCAGCTAACGCTGACAAAGTTTCTTCTGCTGACCGACACGCCGCAGGACCTGAAAGATTTCAAGGCACTTTTCGAACACATCCTTGCGCGAGTCGAATGGGAGCGCGATCTGTTTATCTTCAGCCAGACCGCGTTCGATACGCTTGATTACGCCAGCGGCAAGATCAACCACGGAAGCAAAGCGATATTGATGGGACTCGGCGATACGAAGAGAGACCTGCCACGTGAGTTTCGCGGAACAATGCCGTCGGGTACGAAACGAGCTGAAGTTTTTTGCAGTGGATGTCTCGTCGTCGAGGGCCCGTCGTACGGCGATGAAAAAGATCTCGGCGAGCGACTCGCGAAAAGCGGAGCGTTCGACGACTGGCAGGTTGTCGTTATCCACGATGACGCCGATGTCGCAAAGTCGGCCGACAAGTTTCTCTGGGCGACATGGACACGGTTCAATCCCGCGACTGATATCTATGCGAAGGCCGTGACGCTAAAACACAATCAAGTAAGCTACGGAGCTCCGATCGTCATCGACGCTCGCATGAAGCCGTGGTATCCGAAAGAGGTCGAAGCTCATCCGGATGTAGTAAAACTCGTCGATGGGCGCTGGGGAGAATATTTCGGCTCATGAGAAAGTGGTTAAAGCGGATCGGCATCTCCTTGCTGATAATTGTCGTCTTGATCGGTGTGGTGATGGCGTATGCATACTTCATCGAGCCGCGGCAGTTCGTGGTTGTCCAGGAAACGATCGCGGTGCCAAACTGGGATCCCGCGCTGAACGGATTTAAGGTCGTCGCAATTTCCGACATCCACACCGGATCGAATTACGCCCCACTTGAAAGGCTCCGCCTCGTTGTCGAGAAAGCGAACGAGCAGAACGCGGACCTTATCGTGCTGCTTGGCGATTACGTCTCCGAGTCCGGACGCGGCCGAAACCGTAATGCCGCAGAGGGCGCGGACGGGACAGAACTGAAGATCCCGGTATCGACTATCGCCGACAATCTTCAGGGTTTCAAAGCCAAATACGGCGTCTATGCAGTTATCGGAAACCATGATTGGTATCACAATGCGAAGAGGGTCGATTCAGAATTCGAACGCGTTGGGATCCACATTCTAGAAAACGAGGTCACCAACATTCTCGTCGGAGACAAGACCATCGGATTGTGGGGCATTGAAGATCTCTGGAAGAATCGCAGGGTTCCAAGCGATCCGTACGATGCGATCACGGAGAAGAGAAACATAATCGCGATCACCCATAACCCCGATTCGCTTTTGACCGCTCCCGGCGGCATCTCGGTCATGTTTGCCGGCCATTCGCACGGCGGGCAAATTAACTTTCCAATCTTCGGGCCGCTTGCACCTTTCAATGATCCGAGATTCATGGATGGACATGCCGAAGTCGACGGGAAGCACGTATACGTCACAAGCGGAGTCGGTACGAGTGTCCTCCCATTTCGCTGGCGTGTCCCGCCTGAGATCGCGGTCGTCACTCTTAACGCGGCCGAATGAAACTCGTCACCAGAAAGAACGTGTACATTGCGCTGGGCTTAATTCTTGCAGCCGCTCTGTGCCTCGCCTATTCCTATTTCATCGAACCGAACCGGCTCGTCGTCACCGAAGAAGAGATCAGAATAAAAGGCTGGGATCCGGCATTCGATGGGTTGCGGATCGCGATGATCTCCGACATTCACGGTGGGTCTAATGGTGCGGCGGCGGAGAATATTCGCCGCGTGGTTGAGACGACGAACGCGCGAAATCCGGATCTGATCGTACTGCTGGGTGATTACGTTTCACAGGGAAGGACGCGCCAGCCTATCCACGACCGGCCACTTCGAATGCCAATGAGCGAGGTTGCGGACAATCTTGCCGGTCTGAATGCAAGACATGGAGTTTTCGCTGTGTTGGGAAATCATGACGGCTGGTACGGTGACGCGGAGATCGCGGGTGAATTGAGCAGGGTTGGTTATCGGGTTCTACAGAACGAGATCGTCCCAATTGAGCAAAACGGTAAGAAGCTGCGTCTCTTCGGAATGAAGGACCATCTCAAGCTCAACTCTTGGATCACGTTCGATGAGATGGTTCGATCGGTTGTCGCCGCGAATCCGAAAGAAGGACAGATCGTCGTCCTGGAACATAGCCCGGACATTCTTTACATCCTGAACTACTGGAAGACTCTTAACCCTGATTTCAAATTGATGCTCGCCGGACACACGCACGGTGGCCAGGTCTGGCTGCCGATTCTCGGAACTCCATTCGTTCCGTCATCCGTCGGGCAGAAGTATGCACAGGGTCACATCAATGAAGAGGGCGTCGACATGTTCGTCACCAGCGGAATTGGCACGAGCATTTTACCGTTTCGATTTATGGTACCGCCGGAGATTGCTGTCGTCACGATTCGATCAGAATAGTTCACCGCCTAGACGCCGAGACGCCGAGTATGAGAATGCTGGTTACCTTTTCTCTGCGTCTCGGCGGTGCGAACTATTTCAACATTCCTCGCACCCGACCTAAATCACCATCATTCTTCGCCGGTTTCAATCTCAAGATTTTGCACATCAGTTCATAAACGTGAACGTTCTCGAACGGCTCCGCGAGATAACCTCTCTTAAACGCGGGGCCGCGGGCGAT
>JANMUW010000362.1:0-3093 GCA_031392105.1 Acidobacteriota bacterium
CTTCTCTTCCGGTGCGTTATCAATTGAATCGAACGCACGCACGATCATCTTCGGATTGTGCTTCGACATCACCTTCGTGATCGCTGCCGTTAATGTCGTCTTACCATGATCCACGTGCCCGATCGTCCCAATGTTCACGTGAGGCTTAGATCGATCAAATTTTTCCTTGCTCATCTTCTATGTATTCTCCGATCAAAAGTACAGCAAACTTTAGTTTGCTGATCATCGCGACAAACTAAAGCTTGTCGTACAGCTCTGGAGCCCAAATCGGGATTTGAACCCGAGACCTCATCCTTACCAAGGATGCGCTCTACCCCTGAGCTACTTGGGCGGAATAAAAACTATTGGAGCGGGAGACGAGACTCGAACTCGCGACATTCAGCTTGGAAGGCTGACGCTCTACCAACTGAGCTACTCCCGCATCTTGATTTGGGATCTGGGAATTGGGATTGCGGATTTACTAAGAGCGCTTGCTTCGCTCAGCAAAATCCGAAATCCGAATTCCCAAATCCGAAATCAAGGTGGTGCATGGGGTAGGATTTGAACCTACGTAGGAAATTAATCCGACGGGTTTACAGCCCGTTGCCTTTGACCGCTCGACCACCCATGCAGCAGATCATATTGTCACGCCAATGGACTTTTTGAGCCAATTAGCAAATTTCCAATACTAGCGGAGGAGTGTTTGAGATGCAAGTCTATTCAGGCAGGTTTTCCGTTGTATTCGTCTTTGCCCTCGGATGAAACTGGTCATACGACTTGCGCAGGTGGGTATCCGTCATGTGCGTATATATCTGAGTCGTGGAGATGTCGGCGTGCCCAAGCATTTGCTGTACTGAACGGATATCAGCCCGGTTTTGCACGAGGTGCGTGGCGAACGAATGCCGCAGCGTATGAGGCGAAACGTCCTGAAGACCCGCCTTTTGGCCATACTCCTTAACCAATTTATAGATCAACTGACGGTTCAATGGTTTACCCTCGGTCCCCACAAATAAATTCTGGACTTCGATAATTTCTTTCTTTCTCCGCAGGGCCGTATAACTTTTGATCCATTCGATCGCGCTCGAACCGACAGGCACGCGTCGAGTCTTGCTTCCCTTACCCGTCGTCGTGAGTATTCCTGCGTCAATATCAATATCGTGCATCTTCACATCGACGGCCTCGGATACGCGCAGACCGCAGGCGTACATCAATTCAATTAGCGCCCGGTCCCGGAGGCCGCTCTCGGTCGATACATCCGGTGCCGCGAGCAGCAGATCCATCTCTGCCTGGTTCAAGAATTTAGGTAAATAAAGGCCTTTTTGCGGAAGATCGAGGTTATCCGCGGGATTGTCCTTGATGTGGCCGTCGATCATGAGGAACTTGTAGAATCCGCGGAGGGCACTGACCAGACGGCGTTTAGAATTATCAACCAGCTTTGTTCTGCCGAGATCTATCAGCCATTCCCTGAGGTCCTGGCGGGTCAACGCCTCGATCGACAGCCCGTTTTTGTCAGCCCACGCCTTTAGTTTAGCCAGATCGGTCTCGTACGCCGACAGCGAATTCTTCGCGAGTCCTTTCTCGACACGCAGGTAGGAAATGTATTCGCGGATGAGATCGCGGTCCATAACCATCAGCTTAGCATCTTAATGTGGCGTAAGGTTCGAGTCCCCGTACTGCTCACAACCGTGGGCCGCCGCATTCTCGGCCACAATTGCGATTTCCCCGCTCATTAAATTCTTCGCACGCCATCGCGATAGGTTCCACGATCGAAGATCCTGTTCGTCGCCGGTTTCGATCAGTCGATTGTGAAGTCGATTCTTTACACGGCAGGCGTTCTCCAAGCCGAAACTGCCGAGAGCTTCGACCAGGATAGGAACCGCATCATCGCTGAGTTCAGAAGTGTTGTAACGTGCGTCGAACTCGCGCCCTTGTTGCATGAGCTGCAGATTCGTGCGCGCGATGAACGCATCCGGATTCATGAGGTTCGTTGCACCGAGAATGACGATCGCAGACCACAACGCTCCCCATGCGAAACGATTTCGGGCTCCGCGGAAAATGGTAAGGGCGAACCAGCCGAATACGACCGCGAGCCAGATCATGACGACCATCGGATAGAAACGCACCGTCGTCAGACCGTAGCCGAGTTCACCGGTGAGCAACAAGAGTCTCTGCACTGCCGAGGCCATGATCACAAATAATAGTGCGATCTGAATTCCGGCGAGAATCTTAAAAATTCGTTCGGGCAGACGAGTCTCGCGTCTTATGAGCCAGTGCGTAACAAGCAAGATCGGCAACACGAGTGCGCTGACGGCGACGAGTTCGCCAAATCCGCGGCGAGCGTACTCAGCGAGTTTGAAGTCCGGAGTGGTTTGGATGAATTCCATTCCGCCGAAGAGGTATGGCACCTGGACGATCACAAAACTCAGGAAGAGAAGATCGACGAGGCCGAGAATAATTACCGTCTCGACCGTTCCCAAAGTAAAGACCGGCGCGAGTACGGTGTTGTCGAAGTTCTGCCAATCGCGCCTCGGTTTCGATTCGACGTCAGGCGAATTCGGCGGATCGCTGCGGTTAATGTGCTCGAGGATAGTAGCGTTATCAGGAAGCGAGGCAGACAGGTCCGCCGGTTCGGCAGCGACCTTCTCGACAAAAGAGCTATCCTCCCGGATCGATAGGACAGATCCTTTCGCCTTCGCTTTATCTGCAGCCGGGACTCGTGCCGAATCAAAGATAAACGGTGCCATTGCACCACGAAAATAACCGGCTGTTAACCACGCGAATAACGAGGTAAGAACAACATGCGACACGATAATGTCGAGATCAAAATTGAGGGCGCGATTTACCATGCCTTCGAAAACAGCGTCGGCCGCCATGAACAGCCCGCCAAATATCAGAAGGAGCGGCAGGGCGATGGCAAATCCGCGAAGGATCGCGAATACCGTTCTACTGATCTTGTTACCCGGCATTTCCTTCCAATCGATGTCCGAGCCAAGCAGTACGAACGGACCGAAAAGCGACGTTAGGCCCGACCAGACAAAACCGGCGGCGTAATGGAATGCACCGGCAATATTCGAACTGATCCCAAAATTAACAAGCAGGACGACGCCCATTAAG
>JANMUW010000516.1:0-8255 GCA_031392105.1 Acidobacteriota bacterium
CCAAAGTCGGCATTCGTGCCATTGTAAAAAGGACCACAGGCAACGATCTTGTTGTCCGGTTGGATAATGACCGAGTAAACAAATTGAAGCCCTTGGGAAGGGGGGTTAAACCCGAGATCCGGCGAGCCGTTCGTTTCGAAACGGAGGAGCCGTAGGGTGCCGACCACAACTATCTTCCCGTTGGACTGAAAAGCGATCGTGCCGCCTAAGCTGGAAACATCGGCACTTGTGGTCCCGGTACCGTTGGCTCCAAATGAAGTATCAAGCGGCCCGTCGGAGCGATAGCGAAGCAACAACCCGTTACACCACTCAAACCGAACGGCGCCGACGATCTTTCCATCGGGCTGCATCGCAAAACTCGCGGCAAAGTTATCGTTAAAAGTTCCGCACGCCAAAGGAGTTAAAACTCTGCTTGCGCCTCCGCCAAATGATGGATCTGGAGATCCGTCAGAGTTTAAACGTGCGACACCAAAGTAGACGGCAGCCTGTTCTCCGACTACAGCTCCGACCACTATCTTACCGTCCGGCCGGATTGCGAAACCGGTAGGGTATCCCTCACCCGCTAAGCCGAAACTGACGAGTACTCTTCCCGTGCCGCCGCCGAATGATGTGTCGCGAGTTCCGTCAGGATTGTACCGGGTAATGACCATCCCACTCATCACAACTATTTTGTCGTCCGGCTGGATCGCAACTTTGGATCCCCAACCTTCTCCATCGGTCAGTCTCCCGTCACCTGAGAAGGTCGGATCCAGATGGCCGGGTGCGGCGTCTGAACGCAACGCACAGAAAAACAGCAACGCGCCGATCGCGAATACGGGAATCGAGATCTTCTTTGTAGTTTTGAGTTTCATTATTCTTACCTCCGCTGCTACGGCAGATACGCGGCTTGAATTGGCCTGTCGTTCGCCAGTCCGAATTGAGTGACGGCGAACCCACTCGAGGATCGCAGCAGATACCAGGTGCCATTGCGATACACTGCTGCGTCACTTTTCCCATCACCGTCGTAATCCGCCGGTGCCGGTATGTCCGTTGCAACGCCCCACTGAAAAGCGGTAAAGCCTTGCGTGCTTCTTTGCTGATACCATGTGCCGTCTCGATAGACTGCGAAGTCGGCTCGTCCGTCGCCGTCGTAATCAGCGGCAAGAGGACGATCGCTCGCAAGACCGAACTGCGCGACGGTGTAGCCGAGTGTCGATCGGTTGATGTGCCATTCACCGTTTCGATACACGGCTTGATCGACACGTCCGTCACCGTCGTAATCAGCGGGCACTGGTTTGTCGGTGGCGATTCCGAAGTTGATCAATGAAGATTGATCGTTCGAAAGATCGAGGGCCGACCACTGACCGTTTCGGTAGACAGCGAGTTCGTCGCGTCCGTCCCCGGTGAAGTCGGCAGGTACAGGGATATCGCCTGCAATGCCGAACGACTGCGCGATCACGGTGGAATCGGAACTATTGATCCGCCACCACATCCCGTCGCGGAAGACGGAAATGTCGGTCCTGCCGTCACCGTCGAAATCTGCAGGCGTGATCTTGTCAGTTGAGAGTCCGAATTGAACTGCAGCGAAACCAGCGGTTGATCGGTTGAGATACCAAACCGAATCAGATGGACGGAAAACGGAAACGTCAGACCGCCCGTCGCCGTCGAAGTCGAAGATTGCGGACTCCGGAGCAACGAGAAGGCGGGCGATCGCAATGTTTGCGGTCGATGCTCCGACTACTACGGCGCGCCCAACGCTGTCGAGAGCTATGCCGAAAGCGCTGTCATTCGGATCATCGAAGTCGACGAATGCAATGCCACCACTGCTGTATGTGCTGTCGAGGGATCCGTTCTGATCGTAACGGACAATTGCGAAGTCACTGTAATTTCCGTCAAATCCAGTGCTAATCGATCCCAATGCGACGATCTTCCCATCGGACTGGATGGCGATCGACGAAACGCCCCCGCCAAAACCCATAGGCGTCGTAACCTTGCCGTCAGAATTAAACGTGGTATCCAGCGAGCCGTTCGGGTTGTACCGGGCCAGGGCGAACTCCGGTGAGGAGGGGCCCAACATCACGCCGCCGGCCACGATCTTTCCATCGCCCTGAATTGCGACTGCCGCTGCAATTTGGCCATCTCCGAACGATGTGATTGCGATCCCGTCGGTGTCGAAGGTAGTATCGAGCGATCCGTTGGCGTTATAACGGACGACTTCAAACTTTGGGTTGTTCGTTCCGTCGAAACCGCCACCCACCGCCACGATCTTTCCATCGGGCTGGACCGCGACCGAAAAGGCTTCGTCGTGGCAATTTGCGCATATCGAGGTCGTCACTGTGCCGTCACCGCCAAATGTCGTATCGAGCGAGCCGTCCGCGTTGTATCTAGCCACGGCAAAGTGATCCTTCACAAAAGGAGGCGCGGCTTCCCAGCTCCAGCCCGCCACGATGATCTTGTTGTCAGGCTGAACCGTCACCGAATAGCCGGTGGTCCGTCCCCCTATCGCGGTCGTCACCTTTCCGTCCCCATCAAAAGAGAGATCCAGCGAGCCGTTCGGGCTAAAACGTGCGACCGCAAACGCCGCGTTTCCCCAATCGTCGCAAGGACAAACATATCCCGCGACAACGATCTTTCCGTCCGACTGAATTGCGATGCCGATCGCCAAGGCGTTTTCCGAACCAAAAGTC
Organism: Acidobacteriota bacterium; assembly: GCA_031392105.1. Classification (GTDB taxonomy): domain Bacteria; phylum Acidobacteriota; class Blastocatellia; order Pyrinomonadales; family Pyrinomonadaceae; genus OLB17. Next base: position 2,667 of record JANMUW010000516.1, read on the forward strand.
GCACCGGCTCGCCCGTTATTTCCAAATGAAATATCCCGTGAGCCGTCGGGATTGTAACGTGCGACCGAAAAGCCTGGCCCGAACGCCACCACTATCTTTCCATCCGGCTGGATCACGACTCCTGTCGCATAGCCTGCCCAATCGGTGAGCCTGCCGTCGCCTGAAAGTGTCGGGTCGAGATCGCCCGGCCCGGCTTTGATGTTCGCGGCACCCAAAAGGATCAGTGCCAGAATTGATAGAACGAAAGTCGGCAATTTGCTGAAAGTTCTAGTTTTCATGTTGGTGGTTCTATTGTTCTGAAAACCGAAGGGACATAAACACAGGAGCAGGAGGAATCCTGCCCCTGTTGTGAAGGCGGAGGTTCTCGTTGCCGAATCAAGCTTGCCTCGCGCTATTCGTCATCCAGCTTTTTGAGCCGGTTGTTGTAGACATACTGACCAACGGCGTGACCCTGTCGCTCTCCTGCATCCTGGTCGTAGCGGAAGTGGATCCCTCCATAGACGCGTGCGTCTGCAACGTCATCGGTGATGGCTCTGAGATCGGAATAGTTGAGTACGATGCCCGGAGCGAGAGGATGCCATACGTCGATCGAATGTCTGAATCTGCCGTAGGCCCTTACCAAAACCGTGCGAGCAGCACCGCTTCCGGTTCCATGATTGGATGGATATCCCGGGAAACAAGGCGTGGCAATGAGCGGAGTGAAGGCTCCCGCCGTTGTCCACTTGTTGCCGTCTTCAGCACCACGCGGAATGGCAGTTACCGGACGCCACGTTCTGTAGACATACTTGCTTTCAAATCCTGAGATGTATGCATCGTTGATCGCCATGTTCATCACCGCCATCGTGCGCGCGGTATCGACAATGTCATCATTCCGAAGGCTCGCGATCTGAAGCAATGTGTAGTTCCAAGTCCAGTGGCCTGGTCCCACCGCGTAGACCCGTGCAACATCGGTGCGGTCCTGTGGGCGGTTGGGGCTATTCATATCTCCGACCGCCTGCACCTCGTTATAGTCCTGCGCATATACGCCGGTGTTTAGCGAGGGCGGAGGTTCCGAGCGAAACTGCGAAGAGCTTTCGATCCCGAACGGCCTGACGTTGGGCCAATGCCGGAAAACGCCGCCTGTACAACCCGGCGTGAGCTGCCATTCATACGGTTCGGAAGACGTAGGGATATAGACTAGCGGCGGAGCAGAACCGTCACCGGTGCGGTTCGCGATCATTGCGGCCGCGGCTGCCACACCGACTGCGATTCCGTCGGTTTTGGCCTGACCGTCGGGTATCGCGGCAAGCGAGGCATCGCGCCGCAAACCGAGAGCAACCGATTGAGCCGGGAAGTAGGCCACCAGCGTGTTATGGGCTGCGACAATCGCCGCCGCTTCTTGGGATGCTCCCGGTGGAGAGCTAACAGTACCGAGATATGGATCGTACTTTCCCGATATCGAATTGACTGCCTCGAACACCGCGAGCTGGACGATGGTCATGAACCGGCTTGCGGTGAAGGGCGGCCCATTGGGAAGGATCGCGTTGATAGCGATCTCGTTCCATTCGAGAACGACCGCATCGCTCGTAAACGCATCTATCGAATTCCGTGAAGTCTTGATCTTCGCCTGCGTCGTGCCAAACGTCATCATCACTATTGAGATCGCAACCAACGCGCTGATGAGTCGCTTTGTTTTCTTGAATATTGTGTTCGTCATTTTGTTATCCTTTCTCGCGTCGGGTGAACAGAATTTCGCGAGACCTATTGGTTGAAAGTATCTGAAGGTCCTGAATCGAGATATCGTAGCCAGGTCGTTCTTCTCCATTTTCTTACTCCATCGGTTCATGCTGGTTCGGGGCCGGCATCAGCAAGTCGCCAACTAAGGCCCTAATTATCATGATTCCGACTATGTCCTCCGTACGGTTTGGTTAATACGCTGGTGCAGTTTCACATTTCGTCGTTTTTACTACCGTGTTCTGCGTCGGCTGTTATATACTGCGGGCGAATTTGCGTATTCATCCGAAGTCTCTAACAGCCGACATTGCACGTGCGAGTTCACAATGAACGTCGGAGGTTGGGTATGTCTTTGGAAATACTTCCTAATTTCTTCCTAGATTTCTCCGAGCGCGGAATGACCGGCGAATCTACACATTCTTATCGGTTTAAGTCGTTTCGGCTCGATCTGGAAGAGCGCCAATTACTTCACAATGAATCGCCGGTTTCGCTTACGCCGAAAGCTTTCGACGTCCTGGCGGCGCTCGTCGAGCGGGCCGGCCACCTCGTCGAGAAGGACGAGCTCCTGAAAACGGTCTGGGCGGATTCGTTTGTCGAAGAATCAAACGTCGCACGGATCGTTCACACGCTCCGCCGAGTTTTGGGCGAGGACCAAAACGGCAATAAGTTTATTGAGACGGTTGCGAAGAGTGGCTATCGTTTTGTTGCGGAAGTCGAGTTGGTTCAGCAGCCCAAGTTAAAAAGCTCCGAAACAGCCGACGATGTCCTGTCGGAATCAATCGTTCTCGATGGACCCACCGAGATCGATCAGCTAGTGCCGTTGACCGAAACTTCGGCGGCCGAACCGAAAGGCCAAACGCGAATCGTTCTCTTCGGGGTCGGCTTTCTCACTGCCGTTTCGATGATCTTCCTATTGTCCTTTGATTTTCGAAGCGCGTCTTCCGAAGTCAACGGCACAGCAACATCCTTCGCAGTGTTGCCGTTGAAACCTATCAATACCGCCGCACGCGATGAGCTCTATGAGATCGGCATTGCTGAATCGCTGATTCACAAGATCGGTTCGATGAAGGGATTTGTCGTCCGGCATCTAAGCGCGACGCGGCGGTATACAGACGTCAATCAAGATCCGCTTGTTGCGGGGCGGGAACAAAAGGTTGATTACGTGCTCGCCTCAACCTACCAACTGGCTAACGGGAAGATCCAGGTGTCCGCACAGCTTTTCAATGTGGCGAACGGGCAGATCGAAGAAACATATAAAAGCAGGGAAAAAGATGCTGCCGGTCTTTTCGCGATGCAGGACGAGATCGCAAACGAGGTCGGAAACATTTTGAAGACACGATTCGGAATCACGTCAATCAGTCCCGTTGCAAAGCGCGGAACAGACAATGAAGCGGCCTATCGACTTTATCTGCAAGGCGCGGCTCTGGCGGACAAATACAGCCAGGAGGAAGTCCGCAAAGCGATTGACTACTTCGAGCAAGCCGTCCGGCTCGACCCAAACTACGCGCCCGCGTACGCAAGGTTGGCTAGCGCGCAGACGGCAGTTGTTGGGAACCGGAGCGGCGCTGCGGACGAACAATATCCGAAAACGAAAGCCGCCATAGAGAAGGCGCTGGGAATTGACGATAACCTTTCTGAAGCACACTCGTATTTAGGTGAAATCAAGTCTGATTTCGAAGGCGATTTTGCAGGATCTGAACGAGAACATAAACGCGCCATCGAATTAAATCCGAATTCGTCCATCGCACATCGGATGTATGCACTTCTGCTTACTTATCTTGGAAGACATGACGAAGCGATCACGGAAAGCAAAACAGCGATAGACCTGGAACCGGTTTCGGTGATGAATCATCTGGTCTTTGGACGGAGTTTGCTTTTCGCCCGCCGCTACGACGAAGCGATCGCCCAACTGGAACGAACTGCCGAAATGGATCCCGAGTTCTTCTTTCCTCACCTCAGCCTAAGCGTTGCATATCGGTTGCAGGGCGACAACGACCGGGCCTTTGAGTCTTTTGTGAAGACACGGATTCTCGTCCACGAGAAGCCGGATGAGATTGATTCATGGAAAGCAACTTACGCCCAATCGGGATGGCCGGGAGTTTTAGAGCTGCAGCTTGACCAAGCACAAGAAAAGGAAAAAATCGGCAAGCCTAATTACAATCTGTTGGCGAATCTTTCGAGCGACCTCGGACACCGCGAAGAGGCGTTTTCCTATTTGGAAAAGGCGCTTGCTCAGCACGGAACATTAACTATGCTCAAAGTTCATCCGCGTTTTGACCCTCTGCGCGACGACCCGCGATTCGATGAATTGCTCGAGCGTACCGGATTGAAATGATCGCTGAGTACTTCATCAAGAATTGTCGACCAGGATGAGACCGAAGCTGAAAAAACACCTTTTCTGTTTCATCGCGATCACGGCGCTCTTCTGGCTTGCTCCACCCGGCACCCAGGCGCAATCTCAGGCTTCGAACGGTCAGATCGAGGGCACAGTCGTCGACTCTAACAACGCGGCGGTCCCGCTAGCTTTCATTACCGTTACAAACATCCAAACCGGTACTGGCCGCTCGGTCTCTACGAGCGAAACAGGTGTCTATCGTTTTCCATTGCTGCCGCTCGGAAAATACCGGATCGACGCGGAAGCCCAAAACTTCAAACGATTTTCGCGTGAGGGAATTTTGTTGGCGGGGGGGCAGACGGCGACGATCGATATCCAGCTTCGAACCGGCACCGTCGATGAATCCGTCACGGTGTCTGCGGACTCGGCCATCGCGGATTCCGGAAAGACCGACATCAGCCGCGTTATGGATACTCGGGAGGTCGTTAATTTACCGCTGATAAACCGAAACCCATTGAGTTTTGGTTTCTTGCAAACTAATGTCACCGGGCGACAGGGCCGGGGATCCTTTGGCTTTACACGTTTGAGTGCCAATGGCTATCTTTACCGCGTTAACTCTTTGCTCGATGGAAATACTAATACCGTTTACACCACACTCGGCCGCCTGGCGAATATCTCGGAAGTTTTTGTCAGTGAGGTCCAGCTAGTAACGAACGGTTTTGCGGCAGAATTCGGGGACACTCCCGGATTGATAATGAATGTGATAACGCCTGCGGGAACGAATGAGCTCAAGGGCTCGTTCAGCTACCGGTTTCGCCGGCCGTCGTTCTATTCACGTCCTTTCTTTTTTCCGGCGGCTGCCCTCCCGGACAACGAAACCAATATCTTCACGGCAACCGTTGGTGGTCCGATATTTAAGGACCGCTCGCAATTCTTTTTTGGGTTCGAGAGCCTGTATCGCGATGATAAGGCAACCTCCTCGCGGCTCATTACCATCACGCCCGAGAATCGAAATGCGCTGATCGCGGCCGGGCTGTCGCCATCGATCTTTCCCGCGGCGATCCCGAGCGTCGAACGCGGCAAATTCTATCTCTTTCGTAGCGATTCCCAGTTAAACGAAAAGAACCGTCTAACGGCGCGCTTCAATCTTGCCCATGCCAGCGTCGACAATAACCCGCAGGGCCGGCTTAACACCTTGGAACGAACTCTCGATGCATTCGCCGTGAGCTGGAGTGCCGCGACCCAGCTCGTGACATACACTCCGTCGGTCCTGAACGAATTTCGGTTTCAGTTCGCACGACGCAGGCCGGGTACTAAACGAAATGAACTCTCGGGCACCGGCCCCTCGATAATGATCACCAATGTCGCGAATTTCGGCTCCCCCTTGAACGTCGATACGATCTTCCCGCCGCTTGACGTGCTTCAGTTTCAGGACAATCTGACCCGAACATTCGGGACACACGTAATAAAGTTCGGCGGCGGACTCGCCCGTCACAATTATCGTGAAAGACAATTGATCTTTAGCCAGTACAGGTTCGCTT
>JANMUW010000022.1:0-5282 GCA_031392105.1 Acidobacteriota bacterium
CCGATCTTTTCGAGCCAGTACGGGTCTTTCGCCGAATTATCTACAACAAGCTCGGCACGGATCTCCGAACCAGGTACAAGATCGTCCCAGACCCAATCTTCGTGAATGGGGAATTCCATCGTCATCGCATCCATGTAACCTTCGACCGGTTCATGGTCGATCGTCGCGCGTTTACGCTCGCGATCCACCGAGACAACTTTTCCTTTCAGGTTGTAACGCTTTGCTTCGCCAGTAGTAGTTTGTGTTGCCGGTTTTTGGCAGGCGGCGAAAGAAAGAGTCGCGAAAAATATCAAAAATAAAATGCGCATAAGACAAAGGGCTAAATTGCTCTACCTAAAATTTACAAACTTCATATCCGCATGTTCTGCGTGTTCCGTGGTTCCTTCAAGCATAGCCACGGAACACACAGAACGCTCTTAACAAAAAGGGAGATACCGGTAGATAACGTTCACAGTGAACGTTCCAGTCATCTCCGCTTCAGACTTTCATCATAGAGCGTTTGGTACATCCGATAATTTGCCATTACGCGGTAAACGTAATCCTTCGACTGAGCGAAGGCGATCTCCGGAATATACTGGTCTGCGTGATCTGACTTCGACCGGTGAAGCCATCGCTGCATATTGTCTTCGCCACCGTTGTAACTCGCCGCGACCGCGGCCGGCTGATTTGGAAAAAGCTTGAACAGGTTACCGGTGTAATGCGAACCGAAAAAGATCGAGGTTGCCGGATCATATAGATCGTCCTGACGAAAATTATCGCGGCCAAGCTCGGCCGCAATACGCGACGCGGTCGTCGATATGAACTGCATCAGACCCCGGGCCGCGGCGTAAGATTTTACATCGGCGCGAAATCGCGATTCCTGGCGCATGATCGATAGCAGGAATCTCGGATCCAGATTTCGGGATGGTGTGTGCTTGAGCAGAGCCTCGGAGTACGGTGCCGGATATAGCAGATCGAGAACTTCCGCCGGGATCAATTCGATCTGATAATCAGCTGGCATCTTCCACGCCGATTCGATAAACGAAGCGCCTCGGTTCGCGACATCTCCCCGCGTGTAAAGCGTCGCGATCGTGTAGTCGAGATCTTCCTTTGCACTTGCCGCATCGCCGGTCGGTGTCTGCGACACGGTTGCGCGTCTTGCTTCGAGCTCCGGCGCCGCCTCGTCATACAGGCCGAGGAATAAGAGTTCGTCTACAACGGTTCGCGTCGAATTCACGACACTCGGTTTCGCTCCCACTGGTGCCTGGCGACCCAGTGGAAGCAGTTTAAATTTAGGGACGGACGAGTAAGCCGGGATCGCCGCGTACACCGTCCGGAGCGAAGCCAGGAGCTTTGCGCGTTCTTCCGGCAGATCAGTCAGCCGCAGGGCAGCCTGTATCACGCGGCGCGCGCCGTCAGGGTCGGTCGGCTGCACCTGCTTTAATGCGGCAGCTTTCGCGACAATCGAAGACGCCGATTCTTTGTCACTCGCCATCAGCCGAAGCCTTTCGGTCGCTCGCCCGCCGTAATATTCATTCCGGCCATCGGGGATCGATAGATAGACATCGATCGCCTCGGCATGACGTCGCATTTGTTCGAGAGCGAACGCTCGCAGAAAACGAACTTCCACGAGGCTGGTGCCACCGGGTGTGTTGACGCCGCCGAGGTCCGGCAATTTCTCAAGACTCTCGAGGATGGGAATGGCATTTGGCCAATCGGTGCGTGCGAAATAGATCCTAGCCTCCGCAAACGTCGCAAGGGCCTCGGGCACCTTTCCCTTGAACTTTTCACGGATCGTCCCTGCCCACTTCCTTGCGGCCGTCTCTTCGCGCTCATCTCGCAGCACGTCGATATAGTTCATATACGCGCGGTCGATTCGTTCGCCTTCAGGATACTTCTCGATGTACCTCTTGTATCGAGATCCGGCCTCATGCTGCTTGCCGACGCGTGCGTAAGCAGACGCCGCCTGCAGCAACGCATCCTGTGCGACCGGGTGATCGGGAAACTGCTCGAGAACACGCTCGAACCATTTGATCGCCTCGGTAAAATCTCCCTGCTGGACATATCCGCGCCCGATCTGGAAGATAGCGTCGGGGACGAGCCCGCTCCCAGCGTGCTGGTTGATGATCGCGGAATAATGCACCCGTGCATGATCGAAGTCCCGATTGAACTGATAGATCGACGCACGCTTGAGATGCTCGTAATCGCCTAGCTGTGATGTTCCAGCGATTGTCGGTTCAAGGACGTCGAGGCCGCGTGCACCGGCCAGTGCAAAATCGTCCGGCTGCGCCGGATTGACAAGGTTCGACGTCAAAGCGGCGAACAGCTCTTTCGCTTTAGTCACATTTCCCGACCGCATGTAAGCATCGGCAAGGAATGTCTGCAGCTCACGCGAAGACTGGTCCGCCGTCCGGCTGCCTGCTCGCACCGGCGGCTTCGGGATCTGCTCCGCCCGGCTTATCGCGACATCGAAATTCCCGCTGTCGAAAAAGCTTTGCGCCATTCGGCGCGTCGCCGGATATAGCAGAAGACTCTCGGGTGAGAACGAAGTCAGTTCCTGCAGATACACGCGCTCAAGAGTCAGGTTCCCCGACGTTCGAGCTAATCGCCCAAGATGCCAAAGAGCATACGCCTTCAAAACCGAGTTCCGATTCACGACACCCTGGTACGCGGCCATCGCACGCGCGGTGTCACCACTCTTTTCTGCTACACGGGCGCTCAGATAGTCGTAATTGTTTTCGCGGAAGCCGGCCGGGTCCTTTGTTTCAAGATCGCGAAGCTCGCTCCCGACGGCGAGGTAATTGCGATCCGAAAGCGCCGATCGGATCCGCGCGTGAATCTCGTTCGGAACCTGTGCGGAAGCAATCTGGTACGAAACGGTTAGAAGAAGGAAAAGCGCGAGCCTGAACATCATCAGAATTCTAACGTGTTTCGTTTAAAGAAAAAAAGAGAAGCCCGAGAAGGCTTCTCAAAAGGTCTCTATATTGACCTCAGCTTTTTAGGGGATCGCGCTTAAACTTTGTCGGACGACACCGGAGTTGACCGGTACATCACCTAGCTGTCCGAAGTTAAATGTTCGCAGGCGTGGACGGGAACTGTCCTGGATGTACCAGGTGCCGCTTCGGTATACCGCAAAGTCGGTAGTGCCGTCGCCGTCATAATCGGCAGGAACGGCAACGTCGTCATTAAAACCAAAATGAAATTGCTCAGTCTCTCCGGTTTCGCTGTTGAGGACGTGCCAGACGCCGCTCCGATAAACCGCTACATCAGATTTTTTGTCGCCTGTGTAATCGGCGGGGACCAGTGTGTCCAATCCGGCAAGGCCAAATGCATGGACCGATGACTGACCGGTCGAGCTCGAGCGGATGTACCAGCTATTTTCGGTCGGGCGAAAAACTGCGAAGTCCGCTACTTTGTCACCGTCGTAGTCAGACTGGACTGGAACGTCACCGAGTTTGCCCCAGCGAACGACGAGTGCGTTACTCTGGTCGTAGTTATTCGAGGATTTCAGAACCCACCATTCACCGGTATTCGGACGCCACACGCCGAGGTCTGTCTGGCCGTCGCCGTCGAAATCCGCCGACACTGGAACGTCTTTAAGGCCGCCTGTCGGCATTCCCCAACGGATCAGCAGCACGCTGTCATCGGCGCTCTGATGCACATACCAGACACCGTTCTCCGGCCGCCAAACGGCAAAGTCGGTCTGGCCGTCGGCATCGTAGTCGGCGGGGACGAGAATGTCGGACGAGCGTCCCCACTGAAAGCCCGCACTGTCGGGTTGAGTTTTCGAGGTTTCGCAGAACCAGGTTGTCGATGAGGGCCGAAAAACTGCGAAGTCAGCTTTCCCATCGCGGTCAAAATCAGCTGCCGAAGCGGCGGTCGCAATCGCCATCAAAAAGGCTATTACGATAAATGATCTGAATATCGCCTGGAACATTTCGGTCGGATTAAATCGATTCATTGGTTAAGGTTAGTGACGATGAAGTTAGGATCTTTTGCGTTACTATCTCGGTAACTGCCCTACAAAACTGACAATCTCACGGTAGTTCCTGTAAAATCTCGAAATTCGGTATGAATACAAAGATTCTGGGCGGCAAAGAAATTGCCGAGGCGATAAAGTCTGAGGTTTCCGGTGAGATAGCCCGACTCCGGAATGAACATGGAATCACACCTTGCCTGGCCGTTGTGCGGGTGGGCGACGATCCGGCATCAGCCGTTTACGTCGGGAACAAGGTGAAAACATCCGAGGCGATCGGATTGAAATCGGAACATCATCATCTTCCGGCTACCGTCTCGCACGCCGAGCTGCTCGGACTGGTGAGGGACCTGAACAGTCGCGAGGATGTGGACGGGATACTCGTCCAGCTCCCTCTTCCGGAGCAGATCGATGGGCGCGAGATACTCGAAGCGATTGATCCGGAGAAGGATGTCGACGGTTTTCACCCGATCAACGTCGGCCGTCTTTCACTTGGCGAGAAAGCTCTTGTCCCGTGCACACCGGCGGGCGTGATCGAGATCTTGAAACGGGCAGGAATCGGGATCGCCGGGCAGAATGCGGTTATAGTCGGCCGAAGCAATATTGTTGGAAAGCCGATGGCGATGCTCCTGCTTCAGGAAAATGCGACGGTAACGATCTGCCATTCGAAGACGCGGGACCTTGCAGACATCACCAGACAAGCGGACATTCTTGTAGCGGCGATCGGCCGTGCGGGATTCATTCGCGGCGAACATATTCGCGAAGGAGCGACGGTGATCGATGTCGGAATCAACAACGTTTCCGATGCGGAAATAGCCCGCGTGCTATTTGGTGACGACGAGATCGAGAAGCGCCTGGCTGCGATCGAGAAGCGCGGCTTTACCCTAGCCGGCGACGTGAATGCGAAAGATGCGATCGGGAAGGCGGGCTACTTTACGCCTGTGCCGGGCGGCGTCGGCTTGCTCACCGTGGCGATGCTGATGAAGAATGCGGTTAAGGCGGCAAGAATGAGACGAGGAGTGTAGAGTTTGTAGAGTTTTCAGAGTTGCGGAGTTTGCAGAGTCTCTGTGTGAAAATTTCTGTAACTCTGGCAATTCTGGCAACACTGCAAACGCTGCTAACTCTATAACTCTGAAAACTGAAAAAAAATATGACATTTGAAGAATATCAAACCGAAGCGAGCGCAACGGCGCTTTATCCGAACCGGATGAAGAACCTCGAATATCCGACACTGGGTTTGGCAGGTGAAGCAGGTGAAGTTGCAAACATCGTCAAAAAGATCCAGCGTGATCACGGCGGTGTAACAACGGACGAGGTTCGCGGCAAA
>JANMUW010000051.1:0-6132 GCA_031392105.1 Acidobacteriota bacterium
TACTATGTAATGGCGGATATCTCGGACTTCGGTTTTGAGAACGACGTCGAGTTTACAAAACATCTTATTCGCGAGATCGGTGTCGCAGTCGTTCCCGGATCTTCATTCTACGAGAACCGTTCGATGGGGTCGCAGATGGTCCGCTTCTGCTTTTGCAAGATGGACTCGACGCTCGAGGCGGCAGCGGAGAATCTTAGGAAGCTGCGGTAATAGCAGGCAGAAACCCGACCGGTAGGGACGTGTCTGAAATTCGCGGATGATAAGTTGCGAGATGCTACTTCGATTCTTATTCCAATTAACTCTGGCGGTGCTAATCGTTTCACCCGCTCTTGGACAGCAAACCCTCCGCGAGGTCGACTTAAGGATTCATGGCATCGGCAACGGCAGTTCATACGCTGCGGTGCTAGCAAAATTCGGCAAGCCGACAAATCAAAAGATTGAACGAACTGAGAAGGAGCTCTCCTGCATGGATGCGGATGAGATCTACAGAACACTCTATTATTCCGGGCTCGAGGTCGAGGTGTTAGCGCTTGATGGTAATCGAAAGCCTAAGGTCGTCGCCTTCACCATCACTTCGACTAAATGGAGCGCGTCCGGTGTTAGAATCGGCTCGACGCCTAGTCAACTGGTGAGACGCTTCGGTAAGCCGGAGTCAATAGATCGACAAGACAGAATGACGGCTTACTATTATGTAACTCCGGGTAATCTCGGCGGTGTTAATTTCGAGTTTATCGGCGGCCGGTTGGTCAAGATCGCGATGAGCGAAACGTTGTGTTAAAGGTAGGTGACACGCCCTCCCTACCGGTCGGGTCTCTGCCTGTCGAGCAACCTTTTTCACGGCTCGACGCAACCTAAACATTGCTCAAAGCGTAGAACACCGCAGAGTATTTTTATCCATCATTATTTAGATTCGGGAGATTATATGATTCGCATATCACTGGCTTTTCTTTTGGTTGGCTTCGTCGTCGTAATCGGAGCCGACGCACAGACACCGGCGCCTGGTGCTAAGGGCGATTCCCGGACTTTTTCACTTTTCTTCGACGGCGACGGCAGCTATCTCGGCGTCCAGACCGAAGAGATCACGAAAGACAACTTCGCGAAATACGGCCTGCGCGAGGTCCGCGGTGTGGCGATCGAAAAAGTGATTGAAGGCTCGCCCGCCGAAAAGGCAGGCTTCCAGGGCGGTGACGTCATCGTTCGTTTCAATAATGAGGAAGTCACAAGCGTCCGCAAGTTGACACGTCTACTCGGCGAAGTAGCCCCTGACCATCAAGCAAAATTGATTGTGATCCGGAGCGGCGGCGAGCGCGAGTTGACGGCGACGCTGGCAAAACGTCCAACGCCTAAGTTCGAAGAAGGTGGTTTTGGAGTGACCGCGCCGCAATTGCAACGTCTTCCGTTTCCGCCACCGGCAGATATGCCGAGTCTGCCGCGGATGGAAGCAGTTCCTCCGACACCCGGCACAAACGAGCCATTCGTATGGCGTACAGGATCGGGACGACGCATCGGAGTAGGTGTTTCGACTTTGACCAAGCAGCTGAGTGACCACTTTGGTGTAACGAGCGGCGTGATGATCAATGAGGTTCGTGCGGATTCACCTGCCGCGAAGGCCGGTCTGAAAGCCGGCGACATCATCGTCGAAGTCGAAGGCAAAGAAGTGAAGGGTGAGATCGATCTGATTCGAGCGATCGCCGAAAAGAAGGAAGGCGATGTGACACTGACCATCGTCCGCGATCGAAATCGTCAGACGATCCGCGTTACACCTGAAGAAGCCAAGGATGGCTTCAACAGCGTTTTCGATTTTCCGGAGATGCCCGGTGTGCTCACGGCACCGCAGCAGTTTAAGATGGGCGTGCCAGCGACACCGATACCGATGACAGGATTTAATTTCCCAAGACGAGTTCTGTAGTCGAGATCTTCTCTGCGAGCTCTGCGAGCTCAGCGAACTCTGCGAGCTCCGCGTGAGATGTTTTTGTTTCACGCAGAGCTCGCAGAGTTCGCAGAGAAGATTTTTAGACAAATTTCTCGAGACCCGCATTACTCTTTCGCCGCCAGATAAATCCATCCAGAATGTAATGTGTTAGCTGCGGCACCGCGAGTAGCGGGACGAGATACATTTTCCATTCCGTCCAATCCCAATATCCGCCGAACATCCAGTTTCGCTCGTGCCATACGCCACGATTCCAGAATAATTCTTCGACATACGCGAATGCCCAGAGCGTAGCGAGAAAGACGATCCAATTCGACGCGAACGCACGATATATGCCTCCCGTCGATTCGCGGCGCGCTTTCATGTAGAACCAGATCAACGCTAAGTACGGCACGCCGTGGATGATGACGTTCGTCACCGTGAATGCGTAATCGGAATTAAATACGACGATGCCAACGTACCAACACACGGCAGTTGTCACGACGACGATGTCCTTGCCGATGTTGCGGAAGCCCCGCGTGAAATATAAGTAGATGGATTTAGCGAAGTACGCGGTGAGCGCGAGGATATAAATCGGAAATAGAATGTCATCGACAAAATCCGGCAGGCTAAAGAAATCGTTTGCGACAAACCATTCGAAATTGCGCGGCAAGCTCGTCATCCAGAATGCGAGCGGATAAATTGTAGCGAGATAAACGGCCGCCGCGTCGATCCACCAGGACCAACGTTCTGTCTCGTTTAGTTTGCGTCGATACAGCGCGACCCAACCGTACTGCTGTCTCACGAAATGAAATACAGCAATGATCGCGAGCGCCCGCCAGAATGTCAGATCGCCTTCCGAATACAATGCGACACCAATTGCGTATCCGAATACCGGCACGAGCACATACAATCCGAGTCGTCGCTTCAATTCTTCTTTGTCGAAATAAACGCGAAAGCTGGTCGACCAAACATGAGCTACGTCGATCAGTAGCACGGCCGAGATCCAAGTCCAATCCGGCGAATCTTCGTTGAGAATGCCGAGCCGCCATCCAATAGCGAGGAGCAGGAGCGATGCGATCGCGCTTCCGAGAAATACGGTGAGGTCGATGTTACGGGAGAATAGCCAGGAGCTTTCACCGCTGAGACGCGGAGACGCGGAGGATTCAAGCGTGATCTTTTCGACGGTATTCATTTCTAAACTCCGCGTCTCTACGCCCCTGCGGTAAATACCTCTCCCGCCGCACGCAATCCGTGGTGGAACGCTTCCTCAAACAGAGCAATGCCGCTCAGATCAGTATGCGCAAAGTGGATATTTTTCCACGGCTGCTGCGCTTTCGCACGCACTCCACTCCATATAAAATTCGGGCGCGGTGAGATCATCGCATGGCCCCAGCGCATTATATCGACGCGTTCGCACAGATCGTAAATGTCGGGGTGAGCGCGTGCAACATCGGTCAGGCAAACGTCCGCTAACTCACGCCATGAATAGTTGAAAAGTTTTGTTCGCCCCTCGGGCTCGTGACACATCGGGTAATAGTAAGTCAGGATCGTCGGACCGTAATCGATCCCCTTTTGATGTGTCGCGTTCACGTAGCCAAGCGACGGACTTTCGTACAAAACGTTATCCCACGCGAGCGGGAAGTCTCGTGCGAAACGTGGCGTCGGTCGATCTTTCAAAAATAGATTGGCAACGAACCATGCGTTGTGCTGAAACTCGTTAGCAGCGAACGGAGCATTTTCGCTGAACCCCCGAGTAACGTATGGAGCTGTGAACATGGGCGATGCAAATATAACTTTCTCACATCGAAATCCGCGAAGCTCACCGTTCTCGAGGCAAATTACGTCGACACCTTTTTCATTGGGCACGATCGAAACAACCGCATGTGCCTTTTTCACCTTTCCTTTCACTCGATCGAAAAGGTGATTGACGAATCGTCCATTGCCTTCGGGAAACGTGATGAACTGCTGCGACTCGTCACCGGACTTTCGCACACGTGAGCAAAAATAAAATAGCCCGGCCCACGCGGAAGTTTGCTCGAGCTTTAGTCCGTAATCATCGCGGCAGGCATAATCGCAGTACCAGATCAAACGTTCCGATGTGAAGCCGGTTTGCCGAAGCCAATCCCAGAACGAGATGCGGTCGAGCGATGTCGCCTCCGCATCGTCCGAACAATTCGCGACCGGGACAACAAACGCGCGTCGTCCGCTCGCATCGCGCCAATTGACCCACCGATCGATGTGACGCTGAAACTCTGCGAACTGTCGCTTGTCTTCCTCGCTCTCGCCGGGGTGAAGATAGAGTCCGTCATACCATCGGCCTTTGTAAAAAACTCTTTCTTCCGGTTCACGACATAGATATTCTTCTTTAACTCTCCACTCGTCACTCGTCACTCGTCCCTCGAGAAGCGACATCTCATCGAGTAGGGAGATGAGCTGCGTATTTTCCCGAAACGGCACCGGCAAATAATGCGCACCCCATGGATAACCCACCGGAGTTCCGGTTTCGCTTCGCGATGTTCCGCCGACGGCGCTTTCAAGCTCGAGCAAAACAAAATCGTCGAAATTCTCTTTCGACAATTTCCACGCGGCCGATAAGCCCGCGACACCACCGCCCACAATCGCAACCTTTACCCTCTGCCAATTATCCGGCGCCACTTCAAAGGTCCTACCCTCGCGCAATAGATGCCCGAGTTCGACATTCTGACCGACGATCTCACCATTAGGAAACTTGCGCGACGCAAAATCCCCACACGCCGCCATCGCTAACGGCGCCCCGAGAAATGTGGTCAAAAGTTCTCTTCGTGAAAATTTCACTTTCCGAACAAACTAAAAACTGAAAAGTGAAAACTAAAAACGTTACTCACTCTTTCTCGAGGTTCGCAGTGACGTGATCAGTAACCCCTGTAACTCGCCGCAATCGTGAAGTAGCGACTCGGCTTGCGCATTCGTGATGAAGTCTGAATCTCTCAGCAAACGAAGAAGAAAGTGAGAACGAAAGGCTTCCTTGTTCGCAACGGAATATTTTTGAATAAAGTCCTGCCGATCTGAACCTTGTTTTCCTTCCTCTATCAACAGGCCGATATTGGTACTGGAATCTAACACCTTTCGCGAGAGAACAAATTCCTTTTTCTCATTGCTCAAGTATTCACTCAACCTTACAATTCTCAATGCAAATTTGTACGACTTTTCCTGCAGTATATCCATGGGAGTTCTCCATTTTCAGTTTTTAGTTTTCAGTTTGTCCGAAACCTCTTATTCAAACCGCCTCCACTCGGTTTCGTAGTATCGAACGAGGGCCTGGTTGTCGAGGCGATTTACTTCGAGCTCCTCGGCCGGCACGGACATGTCAGTCGGAAACTCGAACATCGAGGCGAACGAACTCGAATTCAAGAACTTCAGCTCGACGTCTGGTGGTTGCGACGGAATTTCAAAGGACTGCATCTTCGCGAGAGCGTAGCCCCAAACGCCGAAGCTCGGTACGGTTGTTTGATATGGCCGCACTATGAATCCACTGGCTTCGAGCGTTTTGATTATCGACCAGTATGAGTTGCGCGCGATGAGAGGCGATGTACATTGAATGACGACCGCGGCATCCGGGGTGAGCTTCTTCTTCAGAAGTTTGTAAAAGCGTGTCGTGTAGAGTTTGCCAAGCGCGAAATTGTTAGGATCGGGAAAATCGACTATCGCGATATCGAACGGTTTGATCTCATTATCGTCGAGCCATACAAACGCGTCGGCGTTTGCGACGGAAACGCGCGGATCATCGAACGAATGATGGTTGAGTTCCGCGAGCGTCGGCAGCGCGCGCGATAAACCGGTCATCATAGGATCGAGGTCGACGAGTTGGACCGTTTCCACGGATCTGTATTTCAAGATCTCGCGAAGCGCGAGCCCATCGCCGCCTCCGAGGACAAGGACGCGTTTCGCTTCGCCATTGAACGCGGCGAATGCCGGATGGACGAGAGCTTCGTGATAGCGATACTCGTCGAACGAACTGAACTGTAAATTGCCATTCAGGAAAAGCGCGTAGCCCGTTTTGCCCTTTGTGACGACGATCCGCTGGTACGGCGAACTTTTTGCATAGATTATGTTGTCGACGAACAAAGCGTCTTCGGCGAGGGTCGTCAGCTTATCAGCTTTGATGAATGCGATCAGCAGCAACACGATGATGACGGCGCCCTTGATCCGAAATACATTTACATTCTTCTTTATCAGGGGCT
>JANMUW010000071.1:0-12393 GCA_031392105.1 Acidobacteriota bacterium
CTCGGCCTCCTCGACCAGCACGTCGATTTTGAGGCGAATGAGACCGTCCACACTGCGGCGCTTTCGGCCTTCAAAGAGATCCACGACATCGAAGCTGAAATGCGGATACTTGAGAACCGAATGGAGACGGATCATTCGGCGGAAGTACTGGACAGGTATTCGGAGTTGCAATCCGCTTTCGAACACGCCGATGGATTTACTTACTCTGCGCGGGCCGAATCGATTCTCATGGGAATGGGGTTCGGTACCGAGATGTGGATGCAGACCGCAGAGACACTATCGGGTGGCCAGAAGAACCGGCTAGGTATGGTGCGTCTTCTGCTTTCCGGTGCGGACGTATTGCTGCTGGATGAGCCGACGAATCATTTGGACGTTTACGCGGTGGAATGGCTCGAGAAGTTTCTTCACGATTTCGACCGTGCCTACGTTGTGATCAGCCATGACCGGTATTTTCTCGACCGGACGACGGACCGGATCATCGAGATCGAAAACGGCAGGGCCGTTACGTACAAAGGTAACTACTCGAAGTATCTTGTTGAGCGTGAGCTCCGGCGTGAGCAGCAGCAGCGCGAATACGAGAATCAGCGAGCGATGATCGCAAAAACGCAGGAGTTCATACGGCGCAATCTTGAGGGACAAAAAACAAAGCAGGCGAAATCCCGCCGCAACATGCTCGAGCGCATCGAGCGACTCGACGCCGTCGCGAGCGAGAAGCATGGCGGAAACTTTGGGTTGAAGAAAGTCGCGCGGACCGGCAATAACGTTTTGACGGTTGAAGATCTGAGTGTCGGCTACCCCCAGAAGCAACTCGCCTCCGGTCTGAATTTCTCTTTAATGCGGGGCGAGGTTCTCGGGATTATTGGCGGTAACGGTACCGGCAAGACGACTCTCCTGAGGACGATCCTCGGACAACTTCGTGAGACGGGCGGCAAGATCCACTGGGGGACGAAGACCGACATCGGATACTACACCCAGAATCTCGACGACCTCGAACCGCGTAATGAAGTGATCCAGGAACTCCGTCGCGTCGCTCCCATGGCCGACAACGGCGAGCTTCGCAGCTTTCTTTCTCGATTTTTATTTTTTGGCGAAGACGTGTTCAAGCTCGTGGGCGATCTGTCGGGCGGCGAAAAGGGAAGGCTTGCTCTTTCGAAATTGATCTACTCGCGAAAGAACGTACTCATACTCGACGAGCCGACAAATCACCTCGACATACCTTCGCGCGAGGCGCTTGAAGCCGCGCTCGACGAATACGACGGGACGATCCTGACGGTGAGCCACGACAGATATTTTCTCGACAAGATTGCGACGCAGATACTTGCATTCGAGGAACATGGAGTCGACGTGTTCGACGGCAATTACACCGAATATCACGATTGGCGAGACGCGGAGACTTTGATACGCGGGGACGCGGTGAAAGGCAGTGGCGGAGACGGCGAGAAGAATGGCCCGGGTGCGGCCGGATCCTCAGCTTCGAACATGAGTAAAAACCAGCGCGAACGGCTGGAGAAGATCATTGCAGGTATCGAGAACCAAATTGCATCGCTGGAAGACGAAGTATCAAAACTTTCTGATGAGATGGCGGCGCCCAAGGTCTCGGCCGACTACGAAAAGTTTCAGAAGCTTTCGGCAAAGGTAACTGAAAAGCAGGCTCGGATCCAAAGCCTGTATGAAGAGTGGGACGCGAAGAGTGCAGAGCTCTAGCTTGATAAGAAACAAGCTAAAGTTCGCACTCAAAATTTCTACGACTCCAATCTGTAATTCGGCGCCTCTTTGGTGATGATCACGTCGTGAACATGCGACTCACGTAGACCGGCTGATGTGATCCGGACAAACTTCGCATTCTGCTGCAGCTCGCTGATCGACTTGCACCCGGTGTAGCCCATACCTGCACGCAATCCGCCGACGAGCTGTGTGACCATCTCGGCAATAGTTCCTTTGTAGGCTACCCGGCCTTCGATTCCTTCCGGTACATATTTGGAATCGACAACTGTCCCTTCCTGCGCATAACGATCACTCGAGCCTTTCTTCATTGCTCCGATCGATCCCATCCCGCGATAAGTTTTGAAGCTTCGTCCCTGGAAGAGGATCACTTCGCCCGGAGCCTCTTCGGTTCCGGCGAAGAGCGAACCGATCATTACGCTGTCCGCTCCGGCGGCGATGGCCTTTGCGACGTCACCTGAGAACTTCACGCCACCGTCGGCTATTATTGGCACCCCAGAACCTTTTGCAGCTGCGACGCTCTCCAGGATCGCCATGATCTGCGGGACACCTGCTCCGGTCACAACCCGGGTCGTGCAGATAGAACCGGGTCCTATGCCGATCTTTACCGCGTCCACACCGGCAGAGATCAGCTCTTTTGTCGCTTCGGATGTCGCAACGTTCCCTGCGATCA
Source organism: Acidobacteriota bacterium (assembly GCA_031392105.1). Classification (GTDB taxonomy): domain Bacteria; phylum Acidobacteriota; class Blastocatellia; order Pyrinomonadales; family Pyrinomonadaceae; genus OLB17. Next base: position 2,396 of record JANMUW010000071.1, read on the forward strand.
ACTCGAGTTCGGGGAATTTGGCTTTTACTTTTTTCACCGCGTCGATGACGCGTGAGCTGTGACCGTGAGCGGTGTCGATGACGATCGCATCAACGCGCGATCTGACAAGTGCCTCGACTCGTTCGAGAAAGTCTCCGGTCGCTCCGGTCGCGGCGGCGCACCGGAGCCTGCCAAGGCTATCTTTAGCTGAACTCGGGAAGTTGATCGCCTTCTGAATATCCTTGACCGTGATCAGGCCTTTAAGGTGTCCGTCATCGTCGACGTCGAGCAACTTTTCGATTCGATGCTTCTGCAGTTTTATCTTCGCCTCGTCGAGCGTCGTACCAACCGGGACTGTGACCAGCGGCTGGGGTGTCATGACCTCGGAGACGCGAATATCGAAACGCGTTTCGAATCGCAGATCACGGTTTGTGATAATTCCGACCAGCAGGCCGCTCGAGTCGACGACGGGAACACCACTGATCTTGAAACGTCTCATTATTTCAAGCGCTTCCGAGACGAGAGCGGTGTCGATGATGGTCACGGGGTCGACGATCATCCCCGACTCACTCCGCTTTACCTTGTCGACTTCCTCGGCCTGTTGCTCAATCGAAAAATTCTTGTGAATAACACCGATGCCGCCTTGTTGTGCGAGGGCGATCGCGAGCGACGCCTCGGTGACCGTATCCATCGCTGACGAGCAGAGTGGAATGTTCAGTTCGATGCCCCGTGAAAAGCGCGTCCGCGTATCGACCTCACCCGGTAATATCTCGGAGTACGCCGGAACAAGCAGTACATCGTCAAATGTTAACCCTTCTTTTATTTCCTCGATGTTCATAAATCAACCTGACAAAACTAACAAAAATGCCCGCACGCATTCGGCAGGCACAACTAATCAACTCATCCTATTTTCAAACCGTGGATAGCCTTTATTGCCATCTCAATTTGGTGAAGGTCGCGCCGCCGGCGGCCGGCCCACGATGATCGGCGTCGGAGAGCGCCTCGGCGTTGCCGCCGGTGTAAACGCCGGACGCGGTGATGTCGCCGAGGGCCGCGGAGCCGGAACAACCGGTGTCGAGCTCGTAGTCGCTGGTGTTGACGCCGCTGTAGGCGTTGTCGCGGGTGCTGTATTTGCCGTTGGTGCCTCAGCCTGCACTATCTGACCTGATTCGAAGATCCGCCCGACATTTTCTCTATTGATCTCGATCTCGATATTTCCTTTTGCCGGTGGCGGTGGCGGTATAAGCTGCTTGCCGTTGAGCGTTATCTGCACCCGGTCGGCGAATCCCCGGTAGTACCGCAGCTTTAATCCCTCCTGGGCCGCATACACCTTAGGTGCATCCGACGTGATCTCGTCATATGCCAAGTTGCCGTCGACAGTCGATGTGACTGAGACCTTCTCGGCGAGAGCTCGAAATTCGACTCGGATCTGATCCGGGAGAGGATTCGGAGCCGTGTTCGCATCTGGTCCGCCGATGTTAGCAGCCATGTTGGATGAGATGTTCGACGTGTTCGACGTGATCGCAGGCATGTCCGGCTGATTCTTAATGTAGTTGACGACGAACAGAATTCCACCCGTCATCAGCGCGAGGATGATCCCCGCGAATACGACTGTCGGCACAAGCGACGACGCGGAGCGGGCGTCATCGGTCAAGACTTCGGGCCGATACCTTGGTTGCGGATCGTCGATCGATTCCTCATTCTCACTGACGAGCCGACTATAGTCTTGCAAGGCTTCCTGCTCATCGATACCCACATACTTAGCGTACGATTTCACGAATCCCTTATTAAAAATACCGCCCGGAAGCGGCTTATAATTATCGTTCTCGATCGATTCCAGGTACATGGGCGAGATCCTGGTTTGCTCGGCGACTTCGCTGATAGATATACCTCGCTCTTCGCGAGCCTGTCGCAATTTTTCGCCCAAAGTATTTGACATGTCGTGTGGTTTCCCGCCGGAGCAAGTAGTGCAAAGCGCCCTGATCTTAAACTTGAAATATAGCTTCCGTAAACAATGGTTGTCAATGGATTGAAACTCGATTTATTCAATACTTACCGCTTGATTATTCGTTTGACCGCGTGATAGTTTTAGGCATAATTCACGTCTTGATATAAACTTCAAAAGGTAAATCAAAAAGCGAGGAACTGATAATGAGTCTGGAAGCACTCGGAATGGTTGAAACCAAAGGATTCGTTGGCGCCGTTGAGGCCGCCGACGCGATGGTCAAAGCCGCAAACGTTCAGTTAATTGGGAAGGAGTACATCGGCGCAGGTTATGTCACGATCTTTGTGCGCGGCGATGTCGGTGCGGTCAAAGCCGCCACCGATGCCGGAGCTGCCGCCGCTCGCCGCGTTGGCGAGTTGATCAGCGTACATGTAATTCCTCGGCCACACACGGAGGTTGAACGAGTGCTGCCCCGGGGTGGAAAGGTTGGTTTGAGTCCGGATGAGAAGGCATTAGGTGGCGGCGGAGGCAGACAACTCGGCTCCGGTGACGCTTCGGGAACAGGAACCGGCATGCAGGGGAATAAGACTAAGACAAGGTAGGCAGTAGGCGGTAGGCAGTAGGCAGGTCGATTCGACCAGCTGCCTCCTGCATTCTGCTAACTGCCCACTTGAAAGATGGGCGACAAAGATCTAATTGCACAGCAAGAGGCACGGGACGCGGTTGAAGCCGCTCACCGTGCCTTTCAGACTGTGGCGAAGCTTGATCAGGCAAAGATCGACGATATTTGCGAGGCGATGGCTAAAGTTGCTCTTGCGGAATCGGCCCGGCTGGGCCTACTCGCGCATGAAGAGACGGGCTTTGGCCGTGCCGAGGACAAGCGCGAAAAGAACCGATTTGCGGCTGAAGACGTCTGGAATTATTTTCGCGGGATGAAAACCGTGGGCGTGATCGCCGACAACGGCACCGTCGTCGAGATCGCGAGTCCGCGGGGCGTTGTTGCTGCGATCATACCGTCCACGAATCCAACCTCGACTGCGATATTCAAGATAATCATCGCGATCAAATCTCGTAATACGATCGTATTGTCGCCGCATCCGTCTGCCGCGCGCTGCATCGGAGAAACTACGCGCGTGATGCGTGAGGCGGCGATCCAGCATGGCTTGCCTGCGGAGGCGATCTACTGCATCGAAAACAGCACCATCGAAGCGACCGAAGCATTGATGAAGCACAAACGGACCGCCGTCATCCTGGCTACCGGAGGCATTGGCCTGGTGCGGGCTGCGTATTCATCGGGCAAGCCGGCTTTTGGAGTTGGTCCTGGAAACGTACCCGTTTTCATCGAGCGCTCGGCGAACGCCGTTAAGGCCGTGAGCGACATTCTCACGAGCACGTGCTTCGATAACGGTACGATCTGCGCATCCGAACAATCGGTCGTCGTCGATGCACCGCTCGAAGCCGAGGTACGCGAGCAGTTCAAGCAACAGGGCGGACATTTTCTCAACGAGGTCGATGCTGAAGCGGTTGCAAAGGTACTCCTGACACCGGAGCGAACTTTGAACGCGGGTATTGTTGGAAAGTCGGCAGAGTACATCGCGAATCTCGCGGGCGTCACGATTCCCAGCGGAACACGGTGTCTGCTTGCCGATTGCGCCGGCGTCGGCCGGGACTATCCATGGTCGATCGAAAAGCTATCGCCGACGCTCGCATTTTTTGTCGTCGACGGGGTTGATCAGGGTGCGAATCGCTGCTACGAAATACTTCAGTTCGGCGGAATGGGACACACCGCAGGTATGCATAGTCAGGATCGCGATGCTGCAATCGCATTCGGTGCGAAGATGCCGGCGTCGCGGGTCGTCATCAATTCACCGACGACGCACGGAGCTATCGGATTTTCGACCGACCTTCCTCCGTCGATGACGCTTGGCTGTGGATCGTGGGGCGGGAATGTTACATCCGATAACGTATCACCGATCCACTTGATGGACATCAAACGAGTTGCATGGGAAACGAAACCTGTCGGAGCCGAGAGGCCAAAGACCAAAGCTGCGTCGGTTGAAGCCGTTGCGTCCGCGCCTGTGGCTTCAAGGCCAAAGCCGAATCGCGAACAGATTGCGGCCATCGTCGACCAGTTCCTGAGTAAAAAGATCGCTGACACTCCGCTTCCGGAAGTTCCGGTTGTGGAGGCCCCTGTCGAATCGCCCGTGAGAACGATCATCCATGAGCTTCGTCCCCAATCACTGACGGAGAACGGAGCAAATCGAACGCCGATGGATTTTGTCAGCGAGACTGATGTCCGCCAGGCGATCGAGAAGGGCGAGAAGATATACATCACATCGAAAACGATCCTCACGCCGTCGGCCCGCGATCTTGGAAATGAAAAAGACGTTTTCGGGTCACTCTAAAACTTTATGATTAGATTCTTCGCCGGTGCTCTAATTTCGATTCTTGGAATGTGCGTGCTTGCAGGAGCTCAAGACGTTGCTTTGGAACAAAAGCCGGTCGAAAAAGCATCGGTGAGCTATGGGCTCGTAGTTGATAATTCGGGCTCTTTTCGAACACTCCTCGAGAAGGTTATCACCGTAGTATCCGACGTGGTCGAAGAGAACGAAGCAGATGACGAAGCGTTTATCGTGACGTTCGTTGACACGCCGAAGATTGTTCTACGACAGGAGTTCACGTACAAGAAAGCTGAGCTCCATGATGCGGCGCAGAACATGTTCATCGAGGGAGGCCAGACCGCGATACTCGATGCCGTAAAAAGCGCGGCGGACTATCTGGGGCAGAATGCGCGAACGGATCCCGGCCGGCTGCGAGCCATAGTCCTGGTGACTGACGGTGAGGACCGAGCGAGTGTTACGAAGATCGAAGACGTGCTCAGGATTTTGAAAGAACAGAACATACGTGTGTTCGTGATCGCGATGGCCGAAGCCAAGGTGTTCACAAAAGTTCTGGATCGGTTAACTAAAGGAACTGGCGGATCGATCGTCACGCCAAAAGGGAAGGGTGAGCTTGCTGCGTCCGCAAAACAGATCGCGGTCGCCATGCGTACAAAATGATGCCGGAAACTGCCGTTGAAATTGCAGTCTGCGTCTCCTGCGGTGCAGAAGTTCGAGATGAGTCCGTGTTCTGCTATAACTGCGGCCAGCGTGTCTTGGGGGAAGCGAAGATCACCGAAACGGCGCTCCCGGATCGTGAGATCGTTCATTCGCCAGGTTCAAGGCTGCCGCTTAGAACGGCTGCCAGTCTTAGGAAGGAGCGCCGCGCATCCAACCGCCAGCCGGTAGAAGTAAGCTGGGAGCAGCGCACCGGGTCGCCGATCGCGTTCGTGATCACGACGATCGTGCTGGTTATCGGAGCATTGGTTTTGTTAGGTCTTGCTTTATACTTGCGGTAAGCTTTTCGGACGACATATGGAAGCACTTGGAATGGTCGAATGCATGGGCCTGGTGGCGATGATCGAAGCGGCTGACGCGATGGTCAAAGCTGCGAACGTCACTCTTGTGGGCTATGAAAAGGTCGATGCGGGTCTGGTAACTGCGATCGTCAGGGGCGAGGTCGGTGCCGTTAAGGCGGCTGTAGACGCTGGCGCAGCAGCAGCTCGGAAGGTCGGCACCGTCACCGCAGTTCATGTCATTCCGAGGCCGCACAACGAGGTAAGCGAAGGCATTCCGGTGATAGACACCGGAGAGACGAACCGGAAGAAGATCTCCGGCTCCGTGCCCGAATAAGAGTAACGGTAAACGGTAAATTGTAAACGGTAAGTTCGTTTAGGTAACATCATCACGTTACAAACACGAACTTACCGTTTACCGTTTACCGCTAAAAGTTATTAAGGTTTCTGGATCGTCGGGGGACCGCCTGAACCCGCCAGTCGCCCCGAACGAGTCAACGCGATCCGTTTCTGCTTATTCGGGCCATCATCGACAACCACTTTGATGTTGCGAAACGTTCCATCGTCTCGGTCGTTCGACGGGAGGTATCCGATCGAGTACTGCATTCGAAGCTCGGCGGCGATCTCGCGAGCCATGCCATTTAGTTCGCTGATAGCACTCGGAAAATATGCCCGGCCCCCTGTTTCAGTTGCGAGCTTTTCAAGAAATGCCTTCGCCTTGCCTTGCTTGCTCTTCGTGATAAATCCTTTTTCCGTACTGAGGTCCTTTACGAGGCCGACCACGTAGATCTGAACATCCGTCTCGCGCAAAAGATCGAAGAGCTGTTGCTGGCTGTAGTAGCTGCTGACGTCTTCGCCGTCCGAGACCAGTATCAGGGCACGGCGCTTCCGGTCCACATTGTTCAACGATTTTTCGTACTCGGTCACCTTACCCGCCGCAAGATACACCGCGTCAATGATCGCCGTCTGACCGCCATCGATATAGAGATTGTCGAGGGCGTCGTCGAGATCGATCTTGCTCGAAGTGAAATCCTGAACGATCTCGATCTTGTCCGAACTGACGAATCGGATAATGCTGGTTTCATCTTCAGCCTTGTTGGCTGAGACAAGTATCTTACCCGCCTCGATCACTTGTTCTATCTGCGAACGAAGCGAACCGGAATTATCGATAACAAGCGAATAGTTCGTGGGCACTTCAGATTTTGAAAAGAACTCAATCTTCTGAGGTACGTTGTCCTCGAAGATCTTGAACTCTGATTCCGGGATATTGTTGACTGGCCGGTTATTTCGGTCCACGACACGGACATTTAGGTTGACGAGTTCGGTCTCGACCCGTTCTACCAGGTCTTCTTCCCGAATTGTCGGTGCCGGTCTCGGAGTTGCAGTCGATGCCGGCGTAGGCGTGGCCTTAGTGAGCTGGCCCCGATTTACCGATGCTGCCTGTTGAGCAACGGCAGATCTGGAAAGGAGCTCGGACACGAAAAAAAGAGAAAATAAGGCAACAATGCCAAGCAAGTAAACTCGTTTCATCATCTGGCTTAAAACCTACCGAAGATCTGATGCCGGCGTAGCGTAATAGCCTTCGCGGCTTCGGACGGTTAGACGCGGCAAACCGCGCGGAGGTTTGACCCTAACTTTCACCTTTCGCCACTTACCGTCCGGCAGAAAGTCCTTCGGGGTGTATCCGATCGAGTATTGGTGACGGAGCTCGATGGAAATACGGTCGAAGATCTCATCGAGTTCGACATCGCTGGTCGGATAAAAAGATTTTCCACCCGTGACCGACGTCAGCTCGTCCAGAAATGCCTGTCCCTGCATTCCCACCTGACTTCCTACATCGCCACCGTCAATAATGCCTACGGCGTAAGTGATGACATCCGATTCCTTCATCAGCCGTCTCACCTCGCCGAAATTGTATCTCGATGCGTTGTCCTGGCCGTCGCTTATGATCAGCAGCGCTCGTTTTTGGTGACTGCCGCGCGTGACGCGTTCGATACCAAGATAAACCGCGTCGTAAAGCGCCGTATTCTGTTTTGGATTGACCAGCGTCAGCTTCTGCAGGACGGCGTCGCCGTCACGTGTTCGATCCAGAAGAAGCTGAGCCCGGTTATTAAAGGCGATCAGGAAGTACTCGTCGTTTGGATGACTGGTATTGATAAATCGGGATAGGGCTTTTCTTGCTTTCTGGATCTTATCACCGCTCATCGAACCCGAGACGTCGAAAAGGACGCCTAACGAAACCGGTGCGTCCGTATCGCTGAAAAATGTGATTTCCTGCTCCTGATTGTTATCGAGAACGGTGAAGGAATTCTTTCCCAATCCCATGACGTAGCGTCCATATACGTCGGTGACGGTTAGCGTAAGGGAAACGAGGTCGGTTTTAACCCGGACGGGACCGGTCGTGTCTGGTTCCGGAGGCGTAGGTTCGGCTTGCTGTGCGGAAACGGTGAGGGTCGCGAGCAAAAATGAGGACAAAAAGCATATTGTCCGTAGCATTTGCCTGCGACGGTCAGAAACTTCAAAACCCGACAACGCCATAGATTTCTCCAACGAGGGGAACGGTTTACATTCTAGGAAACAGGTACAACTTCTGCAAGATATTTTTGAGATGAGGCAACCTGAGAAATAGTTGTTCTGGTCAAAATAAATCAGTTCACTGGTATAGTTTGCAACAATTCGAAGAATCTTGCGTGTTATAATCCGAAGCGGTCTTCAGTGAATCTGCGCCTTGAAGGCAGCCTCGGATAAATCGTCGAAATTCATGTCAGAGTTTATTTGCCGTCTAGGAACGCCGTCGGGCGATATTGTTACAAGAGTGGTCGAGGCCAGCGGGGCAGCCGACGCCCGGGTCCAACTCGAGCGCGAGGGATTTAAGGTCTTCGCCGTTTCGTCGAATGCGGGCGGTATCTCTTCATTCTTGCCGTTCGGCTCCTCGGGAAAACATGGCCGCGTAAAGCAGGCTGATTTCCTTCATTTCAATCAGCAGCTTTCGGCGTTGTTGAGGGCCGGGATCCCGATGCTGCAGGCAATCACACTGCTCAAGACCCGTACTGCCTCGTCGAACTTAAGAGAGGTTTTGGTTGATGTCGAGGACAAGATCAAGAGCGGTATCCCGCTTTCCGAGGCGTTCGAAGCACAAGGCATGTTCCCGAAGATCTACACGGCGTCGATCCTCTCGGGCGAAAAGAGCGGTGCTCTCGACGATGTCCTTCTCAGATATGTCGAATATCTAAAACGCAGCGTCGGCATTGCTCGAAAGCTTCGAGGAGCGCTCGCATACCCCGCATTCCTAATTATCGCCTCGTCATTCATGGTCGCATTTCTGACCCTGTATATCGTCCCGCGCATGTCTGACCTCTTCAAGGCCCTGGCAGCTAATCGTGGGCTTCCGACGATCACAGTTGTCGTACTGGCAATTTCAACCGGCGTTGCGAATAACATTTGGTGGATGCTTCCGCTTGGCATCAATTTCACAATATCTTCTGTTACCTCACGTGCTTTCTCCTCTTTCGAGCACATGTTGTTGCGCCTCACCTTCGCTTCTCGTTCCTATTATTTGTTAACTGTATATCGGCCCCCTGCTTCATCCAAATCTGTTTTTCTCTCCGAGTTCTCTCTATTGTTAGAGGACTTTGCCTCGTCTCCTTCTGACTTCTTTATTTTAGGAGACTTTAACCTTCACTTGGATATTCCTAACGATAGTTCTACCTCTGCATTCAATTCGTTACTGGAGACCTTTGATCTGGTTCAACATGTTGATAAACCTACTCATTCTTCTGGACACATTCTTGATCTATTGATTACCAAAAGTTCTACTACTATTTCTGAATGTACTGTTTTAGATCCCTTTCTTTCTGATCACAGTGCTATTATTTGCAAACTTCCTGTGACAGTCAGCACACGCCCTTCCAGAACTTTGAAAACGATTAGAAAAGTTTCTTCGATAAACACGACAAATTTTTCATCGGATATCATCTCTTCTTCATTGTACTCCAACCCTTCCTCAACTCTTTCTGACTACATAGTTCAGTTTAGAGATGTTCTCACCTCTATTCTGGATAAGCACGCACCACAAAAGACCATTACCTGTCGCTCGACTCCGAATAAACCTTTCTATACCGATGACATTTCTAATGCAAAAAAGAAACGTTCCATACTTGAATCCATCTTCAGAAAAAACGAAAAGAAAAATGTTCTTACAAAGGAGGATAAAGTTAACTATGAGAACCAGTGCAAACTTGTGCATAAAATGCTAAACGCTTCTAAACGTACTTATTTCCGCACAACTATTTCTTCGTGTAAAGATTGTCCAAAGAAACTTTGGAATATTCTCAATTCACTCCTCGGTCGTAACGTCCCTAAATCTCTCCCTTCTGCTATCTCGCCATCTTCACTAGCAACATCTTTTCTAAATTTCTTCAATGATAAGATTGCTAATCTCTGTGCAAATATTCCATTGACATTTGATACTGATTCTTGCAATTCTGGCAATGTTCCCTCTATACCTCCCCCTCAGTTATCTAAATTTCTTCCTGCAACCCCTGATGAAGTACGTAAAATTATTCTTGGCTCTACCGATGCTTCTTGTTCACTTGATATCATTCCAACCAAACTACTTAAATCTTGTCTTGATGCTCTTGTCGCTCCAATAACCCACTTAATAAATCTTTCTCTATCTGA